>NZ_JARXHW010000113.1:0-2483 GCF_031127805.1 Thalassobacterium maritimum
AAAGACCACTGCGGGGAATCCATGGATTGCCAAGCGCTTGAACATGGGGCACCCTTCCAGAGTCACCAATCTCATACGTGAATCAAATGAATGAAAAATATTTATATTCTACGTTTGACCCCTTTTTCCTTCCCATATCAGATAAACAGACTGAAGCGAAAGCGGACGTCCTCAAGCTTGGAATCGACATTCACAAGCGAGAATACGTGGTTGTCCATCAACTGGACAACCAATCGCCGAAGTCTCCACAGAAGTTCAGCCCAGACGCATTCCTTACGGGTTCGGCACAAGGACATAGGTTCGGTTTCCTTCCATGGCATCCTGCCACTTTGGTGTAACCTATGTCCTTGTGCTATCTGTAACCTATGTCCTTGTGCCGAACCCCCCCCCTCTCCATCGTTCATTACGGATCTGATGTATGCAACAGTGTTCCAGACGGGTATTTACCAGTTGGTGGCCCAGGATATAAGGACATGCTGAAAAAATCAGAATGTGAAGCTTACAAGATCGGAAAAAAATGTCGTGAGGACGCCTTGAAGAAGTGCGTAAAAGCGTCAGATAAAAAGACATTAGAAAATGGAATTAAGAGAGATGAAGCTCAGATCAGTAATTATTGCTCCTGAGGTGCGCTGCTTGGCAGCATTTTGGTGCCTGTCGTTTTTCATCCTGATCCAAGGCTGTAGTTCTATGAAATTGAGCGAAAATGGCGTCACCGAAATTGCTATTGCTGAGTTTGATAAGCATAATGGCGAAGGGAGTCATCGGAAATATTCTTTAACAGTAAAGGAGGGTTTAGAGGAGTGGGTGGTTCATTTTGAGCGTTTAGAGATAGGTTTACCGGGCGACAATCACGTTGTTTTTGTAGGCAAGGAAGACATGAGAGCGCAGTACATGTCGGGAGAGTAGGAAAAGCACTGCTGTCCAAAACAGCGGTTTGGTGCGGCACAAAGACATCGGTAACAGATAGCACAATGGCTTCGCGAAGGGGACATTACGTTATTCTTATAATCGCTCATCTTCTCGCGTTATTCGTTCAATGCCGCACCTGGCAACTGGCGTCCACTCGCTTCGCGGCTCTCCTTCTTGCAATCTGCCGTCCCGCCTTGGTTGCGCCTCTGGTCGCCCCCTGTTTTGCAGTGATGGCCGTGTTCTCCGCCCAAGAACATTATGCCTAATTCCTGTTTTACGGCGGACTCGCACTGTTCCAGTGCTCAGGCAATCCGCCTACAGGAAAGAGACATAATGTTGCCTTGGGCGATCGTCCAGCAAGTCAGCAGGGGGCTCTCCGTCTCCACGGCACGGGCGAGACTACCCGCGTCTACGTTTGTGGCCGCGTTGTCTTTTCAGCCCCTCCTTCAGGAATTCGTTCCCGTGCAGGCTAACCAGGGGGGCGTTCCATCCCTGTCTGCTGCGGCCTATCCGGAACGATTGTCCGCCTTGGCGTCCGATAATGCCAGTTTCTTAAACAAATGCCGCGCGATTCGAAGTGTGAGTGAAGGGGCAATGGCTCTGGACGAGGTTTTTGCCCTGACATCCTTTGTGGCGACCCGTTCGCCCATGAAGGACGAGCAGGAAGATCTGAAATTTTTATCACTCAAGAACGACGCCTTGGTTTGCCTGATACAGGCGGAGCCCTTACCGGATGATTTTGGAGGATTGATGCTGTCGATGGTTGTCGACGAGACCGAAGGTCCGATCTGGCGCGAATACTCGGACACGCACGGCTCGACACCACGCAGATTTATACGGAAGTGGCTATCAGAGCGCTTCGTGAAGTCCACGCCAGGACTCACACGTCTTCAAATCTTGAAGCTTGAAGAATTCAGGAATACAGCCATGTTAGACACTATGAATGCCGCACAGATTATCGAAGAAATACAGCGTCTGCCTGAAGATGAACGCGGCAAGGTGCTCGATTTTGCACGCCACCAGCCCAACGCTGAGACGCTGGAAGCTATGCGTGAGCCTACTGACGACCTTCCACGTTTTGAGACAGTCGAAGACCTTTTTAAAGAGCTTCTGGACTAATGCTCCAACTCGTTCGTAAAAGTCGGTTCAAGAAGGACTTTAAGAAGCTGTTTTCTTCGGGGAACGACATCGATAGGTTGGCTTTGATAATACGCACACTGCAAGCGGAAGAGCCTTTGCCTGAGCATAATCGAGATCATGCCTTGACTGGGAATTACATTGGTCACCGCGAATGCCATGTCTCACCTGACTGGCTGTTGATCTACCAGACGACCGAAACTGAGTTGATCTTAGTCCGCACCGATTCGCATAGCGCGTTGTTTGGTTGATATATCTTTAGCCGCTATTACGTCGGTTGAGCCCGTGGGAAAGGCCTTGCTTTAAACGCTGGGCGCGTTCACTTTTAGAAAAAAAGGGGTTAAACGTAGAATATAAACATTGACATTCTTAATGTTGATACGTGCATTGTGGTGTCATGCCCCGCAAGCAACGCATCGAATACCCTGGAGCGATCT
>NZ_JARXHW010000114.1:0-2374 GCF_031127805.1 Thalassobacterium maritimum
GTTATCGTCCGAACATTGACCCGCTATACGAGAGCCTAATTTTAGGTTAATCTCTAGGGCATGGAAAACCAAGTAAGCCCAATCACAGCTCAGAGCCGCCGTCGGCGCTTCAACGAGTCCGAACGCCGCGAGCATGTCGCGCACTGGAAGCAAAGCGGATTGTCCGCAAGTGCATACGCGCGTGAACACGCGCTCAATTATAAATCGCTGTATGCCTGGCGCAGCCAGTCACAGCGCAAATCGAAGCCGACGAGCTTGCAGCCAGAGAATGCGACTTTTGTTCCAGTGCGTGTCAGCTCGCCACTGAGCAGTTCCAGCTCGGCAATCAGTATTACATTGCGCTCCGGTTCTCTGGAATGCGCGATTATCGCAGCGCCGAGTGAGCAATCCTTGGTCGCTCTGGTTAAATCCATCAAAGAGGAGATATTTGATGTTTAACTTTTCGAGTTCGCTGAGGATTTACTTGTGCGTGGATCCCACCGATATGCGCAAGGCCTTCAATGGCCTCTATGCAATCGCCAAGCACCAACTTGACCTAAATCCGATGGACGGGAGTCTATTTTTATTCGCGAACCGCCGGCGTGATCGCGTAAAATTGCTTTATTGGGATGGCACCGGTTTCTGGGTCTTGGCCAAGCGCTTGGAGAAAGGAACCTTTTGGTGGCCCGGGCGCACTGAGGCGAATCAGGGATCGATCGAGATGAAACCTGAAGCACTGGGTATGTTACTCAATGGGATTGATTTAAAGGATGGCAGTTTTCGAGCATGGTTTTGTCGTTAATTTTTAAATACAGCCTTTACATAACTAGATCAAAATGATCTCATATTAGTTATCACAAAACTTGAAGCCAGTCTATCCAAAGAAGTCTCGAATCTTAAGGTCGAGAACGCGAACTTGCAGCTAAAGATCCGTGCCTTGGAAATTGCACAGGCAAAGCGAGTGAAACAGGATGACGAGGCTCAGCAATATTTGCATATTGAGCATACCGAATCCGTGCGCGCCGACTCTGATGAGGGCCGCGATGACGAGGCGAATCAGGACGAGGAAGTTCCCAAAATCCCCAGCAGTAGCACAAAGCGTAAAGGCAAGAAACGTATTGGTATCGAGCAGAAACTTAAAGGACTGCCAGTGATCAGAGAAACTGTGCGCATTCCGCGTGAAGTAGAAGCATCGCCCGATCAGTGGGAAGAGATCGGCGAAGTCGTCACTGAAGAAGTCTTGGTGATCCCGACCAAATTAGGTCGCCACCTGATCCGCAGCAAAAAATATCGTAACAAGGAGGATCGCACGAGCGCTCCAATTATTGCGAAAGCGCCGATTCGTTTTAGCAGCAGCTACGTCTCCAGTAGTCTGGCAATTTATATCGTGCTAAGCAAATATCTCGATCACAGCACCCTTTACCGCCTCGAGAAAAAGCTTGAACGCATGGGCCTGGAGATGACTCGTCAGAGCCAAAGTGATGCAGTCCAGCGCATGTCCGAATGGTTGCGCCCCTTATATGAGTTCATGGATAAGCGCGCAAAATCCAGCGGCTATCTTCAAATCGATGAGACCTTCATCAGATACATCAACGGTAATAAACCGGGAGTCGGCCAAGGCTACTTCTGGGCGATCCATGCGCCCGGCCAATCGATCGTGCTCAAATGGATTAATAACCGGCGTCATGAAAACGTCGAAACACTTGTCGAAGATTTTTCAGGTATCCTGCAAAGTGATGGCTATGCAGCTTATGGCAACTACGCGGAGCTGCACCCTGAAATCACGTTGGCTGCCTGTTGGGCGCACACCTTTCGGAAGTTCCGTGATGCACTTGAGCACGAACCCGCACATGCCAAGAGCATGATGAAACTCATCAGTAAACTCTACAAACTCGAAGAGAAATGGGATCTCGGCGATGTAAGCCCGAGTAAACGCAAGCTCCTAAGGCAGACCGAATCGATCCCAATTGCGAAGGAGATCAAGGACAAGCTCGATGGCTATGCAGTTGACATGACCATCCCCAAAAATGACTTCAGAGTTGCCCTTAATTATACCGCTAATCAATGGCCTGAACTATTAGAATGCCTGAAGCATGGTCACACACGATTGGATACTAATTTACTAGAGAGTAAGTTCAGACCTACAAAAATTGGAGCTAAGAACTGGATGTTCATTGGACATCCAGACGCAGGACAGAAAAGCGCCGTCATTTACTCTCTACTACAAACCTGCACCATCCACAACATCAACCCATACGATTATCTCACTGACGTATTGGCAAAATTGATCCCTCACGATGGCCGTCCTCCTGAGACGATCTTAGAACAGCTGCTACCTCAGAACTGGAGCAACTAGCGCTAGCTAAAAGATCGAGGTCAATGTTCGGACGATAAC
>NZ_JARXHW010000115.1:0-2343 GCF_031127805.1 Thalassobacterium maritimum
AAAGGACCTTGTCCCACGCAGCAGGCTTTATTTTCACTAATTTACGCTTATGATGAGGTTTCATTTTTCGTTTTTAGCGTCGGGTTAGATAAGCGTCCCATTAGCGGTGATAAGCGGTTAAAAAATACGTCTGATTGGGGTTCGTTTTTTAATTTCATTCCCTGATCGTCGAGCGTGATCGCGAAGTGAGGTACGAATGGAGTTGATCACCGTGACTTGATGGCAATTCAATTGCCATAGTGCGTCCACACTCGTAAAATCTTTACGACCTTTTCTTCTTCGTAAACCTGATAGACCAATCTGTGTTGAATGTTGATTCGCCTTGAATAAGCGCCTGAAAGATCGCCAACCAATGGTTCGTATTCTGGTGGTTTCCTGAACGGGTCTTCCTTCAACAGATCAATCAGCTCAATAGCTTTCCGTTTTAAGTTACTACGAGAGATTTTTTTCGCATCCTTCTGAGCCTGCTTGGCGTATACGATACGATAATTCACCACTCAATCGTCTCACTGCAGTCCTCAATTTTTTCCTCCATTCCCTTTTTGATGGAATCCACCATCCCGGGAATTGAACTCAGATGTAACGTCTCAGAAATGGCTCTCCAGTCATCCTCTGAAATAAGCACAGCATTGCCGCGCTTACCTGTTATCTGAATGGGGATGTGTGAATCGTTTGCTTCGTCGATAAGCTTGTAGAGCTTATTCCGGGCGGTGGTTGCGGTAATCGTAGTCATGACTGGAAGCGTGCGCAATTGCGTGCGTTTGTCAATTCCTCATATTGCCATCGTCGAGCTTTGGCGCGCCTTTAGGTGTTGTCCAGGAGCGACTAGATGTGTGCTGGGTAACCGGCTCATTGATTAAAGGGTGAAATACCATAAATAACGATATAAACATAGTAATCAAGTCCCAGAGCCAGCCTGATGGAGGCGAAGGCTATAGCGCAGGGCAAGCTGTGCGGGTAACGTGTATGGTGAAGAAGGCCTGTGCGCAACATGCGGGGCGACTGTGTGCGGCGTAGCTCGAAGAGCGAAGACGTATGCACAAGTTCCGAGGTCTTTCGAATCCATGGCATTTATTCTATTGCCCACTCCCGTCTGGTTCGCTCCCATCTTTTATGAGATAGATAACGGTGATATTCGAAGTGGTCTCAATCTTCGAAGGGACAAAGAAAGGTGGTTCTTCTTCTGAACTCGATGAACTATCCCTAAAGCCAGTAAGACGTATCCTAGATCTTGTAATGCCTTGCTCGTCGTAGTGACGAGAAGGAACCATCAACTCGGTGATGCGGGTGAACCCCTGCTGCGAAATTGCAAATACACCTTTGATTTCTGTATCATAGGACTCCGCCAGAAACTTAGCTGTCTGCCGACTGTCCTTGATTGCTTTAGATAACGCCTCCTGTTCAATTTTGGTCTTCTCTGAAGTGTCAAAGCTTACATCGACTACATCTACAAATTCATGTAGGTAGATTTCTTTCAGTAAGGTGCTATATTCGTCGAGGTTCCTGTAATTGATCTCAAAACTGCGTGACGTGGTGAAGCGCACTTCTTTTTCTTCTTTGGGCTGAGAAGAACTGAAGGGGTCAACAGCGCTGTATTTTTTGTTCACTCGTATATCAGTGGCGTCAATGTCATCCTTATCGACATCAAAAGCTTTAAGAGTAGATAGGATGATCGATGAATTTTCTTGGATACTCGCGAGGCATTCAGTTTTCCCTGCTGATGAGTTAGAAATAGAAAGGTATATTACTGCAATATCTGGCTGATGAGAGACGCTGCCGCTTCCTTTTACGATGACGAATGGTTGTTCCGGCAGATCGTCCGCGATTAAGGAGCAGGCCGATAGCAATAGACAGAGGAGGAATTTCATTTTCATAATTATTTCAGCGAACGTGGCTCTGGCGCGGCGCGTTAGCGACGTTGTCCAGTAGCGTCTGGATCGGCCTTGATTGTTCGTGTGAATTCGAGCTCTTCTTCGACCTTCACTATTCTTTTCCCAAGGTGAGTGATTGTCCAGAGCTGGATACCTGAAAATGCCATCAATACGAAAAATAAAATCTGCGATTCAGCATAGTCATAAGGTATCGTGACTGTTCCGATTTCCTGATTTTCTTCATTCTTTACAGGATACGTTTGATTCGCGACTGAAACCACCTGTGAAGAAAGCCAAAAGATGGAAGACAGCAAGAAGGTCAAAACTGTGATGCTCTTCAGTATTCTGTAGGAAGCTGTTTCCATTTATTTTCTGCCGATCGGTGAGGACTGGCACCCAGCCCTAGGGTTTTGGATTAGTGAGGGTTGTCGAATATCTGGCGCGTAAAATGGGTTGACCAGCTCCGTCTGGA
>NZ_JARXHW010000116.1:0-2310 GCF_031127805.1 Thalassobacterium maritimum
TAGAGCACTAAAGAAAAGGCCCAAACCTTTCCAAAGGTTGATGTGCCATCGATCAAAATTTAAGGTCTCAAAATCCAGAAAAAACAAAGGTAAAGTGAAGAAGAAAAACGTCGATAAAGCTGCTTAAGTCCGTGCCATTCCGACATGACCCGTTCGAGTTTTCCTGACCCGTTTTTCAGCCTCAAAGCAAAAACAATAGTAACGTTTCACAGGGAAAGCCCAAGAGAGATTTGTCGTTAACAATAGAGCTCCCCACCCCGACAACTCGAACCAGGGAAGCAGAGTCAATCTGAGCTATTGTGACCGCCTTGAATTATCACTCTGAAACCTTTGAATACCCAGAGCATCCTCAATCATTTAATGGCATGCTCACAAATTGAATCGATGAATTTCAATAATACATCATCTTCGAGCAGTTTCACATAACCAATCGCTACCGAAACCGATATCGCGTTTCCGAGTAAATAATAGTCATTAAATGCCTTTGCGCCTTTGTCTTGTTCATCATTTCGCTTTAGCCTAGTGCCTAATTTCAATGCACCGAAGAGCGTTAGTCCATGCGGATAACCATTCATTAAGCATATCACAAGAAACCCTCTTTCGATCATTCCCTTAAGTATCGAACTAAAATCGAAACCGAGTCTCTTATACACGAGCTGAGCAAGAATTGCATATCCGAATGCAATTAGAACCTCGGCAATCAGGAAAGTTAGAATCATCAATATGATACTCATATATTTTTAACTATGTAATTAATTAGCGATTTCATAGAGAAATACTCCTCTGTCATAAGTGTTTTACTCCTCTTATAGATTTGCGAGCGAGTTTTCCCCAAACTATCCGCGACTATCTTATAATCACGATGCTCTAGAAATTGAGCAATCAACTCATAATCTTTTTCCAGCTTCCAACTATCAACTATCGACTGAATAACTAAAAAAGCATGAGCCAACGCCCGAGTTGCCTCCCCATCGCTCAGATCTACATGAAATCTAAGTCCTTCCCTTTTTGACGAGTTAAGTAGCTCTCTTGCATCTGTCAGCCCTTGGCCCAGCATCCCATAAGCTATCTTTTGATTGATTGGTGTATCGATCTCTCCCTCTAACAAAACATACCGAAGTTTAAAATCTTGTTTATTCTTAATAATCGACTCTTCGATATGGTATAAAGCTAGAATTGCGTCAGATAAGCTACTGGGCACAGACTGAAACTCATCTCCTAAAGTAATTGTTATAGGTGACAGAAATGCATCTGGCATCTTTTTACTTGTTGAGCCAACAACCTTTTTGAATCCTTCCATTAGATCCTTTTGGTTCTTTTGCGAACTTTTGATAATGTCCGCCATCAAGATTATTTGTCGTTTTGGCATAATACTCATACTGATCAATAGATAAAGGACGAATTATGTCAACAAAACTGACATAGCGACGCCCACGTCAATAAAACTGACATATCGACACCCATGTCAATAAAACTGACATAACAACATTCATGTCAATAAAACTGACATAAGGTCAGATATGTCAATAAATCTGACATCAATCCAACAAGGGCGGGGGCAAACTAAGATGTCATGTCATTACCTTTGTGGTTAACGTATAGCCAGCATCCCCCACTCTTTTAAAATCATGGCTCGCAGTCTTCGAATTGAGAAAGAGAACGGCGTTTACCACATCATCAACCGTGGGAACTACCCTCCTTCGCTAAACGAGCTACGGCGGACATGCCGGCAGGATTGATTCATCAACGAAGGTGCCCACTTAGCATTCGAGAAGTGCTTATTTGAAGCCTGCGAGAAATGTGAATGGATACTTGAAGGATTTTGCGTGATGACCAACCACTTCCACTTGGTCGTCCGCACACCGAAAGGAAATTTGATCTATGGGATGTTCCGAGGCCTATTGCCGACAAGACCGGCTGCGTAGCAGACCGGAACAGTGGTTGCAGTCCACATTCGCGAATCGCTACCACAAGTTCCGCAAAGTGCACGGCAAGCTGTTTGCTCGCCAAGCTGCCCGAAAGGCACCCGCTTGACTCACCCGCGCTGCGGGCTACGCCATCTACGCACTGTCGTGCTCCGTCGAGGACGCTATAAGAGCTTAATCGTCGAAGAAGGCTCTAATCGAAGAAGTTGAGACGGCGGAAGAAAATGACGACAAAACGAAGGCATACAAAGAGCTGACCACAAAGGTAATGACATGACCCAAATGGCACGGACTTAAGCGGTTCGGGCGGTCAGAACGTAGGGGCGCGACTTGTCACAATGCCATTGCATATTAAAAATATGATAAGCCAGCAACAATATCTGTA
>NZ_JARXHW010000117.1:0-2306 GCF_031127805.1 Thalassobacterium maritimum
TCGATTCGGCGAGCAACATCATTGGTATGCCCAATATAAAGACGGCCACTTGCATTTTCTAACACGTAGACGAAATACATGTCTGAATCCTCATTGTCTCCAGCAATCCAGACAACAAAAAAGCCCTCCGATTTCTCGAAGGGCTTTAAATGGCTGGCCAATCACTTGTGAAAAGGCGAACTGATCGAAATGGAAAAAGACATTAGGCAATCCGGATTTCAAGATGCTTCCCCACTGCCTTTGCATACTTCTCAACCGTGGAGAGTTTTACATCCTGCACATGGTTTTCTAAGCGAGAGATCGCCGTCTTGCGTGTACCAATCGCATTCGCGACCTCGTCTTGGGTTAATCCCGCTTCCAAGCGAGCCTGCTTGAGCATAACGCCGATTCGAAAGTTTTCGTAGCCTCCGTCAAAACCCTCCGCAAAGTTCGGGCTAGATGCCTTCCGCTTGTTGATATATTTCTTTAGATCACTCATTGGTTTTCCTCCTTTAAATAAATTTTCTTACGTTGCTCAGCTAGTTCAATTTCATGCTTCGGTGTCTTCTGCGTTTTCTTAGCTAAACCATTCGTCAGCACGACGAACCGCCCTCCACTCTCAAAGCCCAATATACGGAAAATGTTACCGCCGAACTGAATTCTGGCTTCCCAGATATCGTCCGTATTCGTCAACTTCTTCCAGTATTGAGCTGGTATAATATCCAAGTCTTCAATGAGCTTCAGCACCCAAGCAACTTTCTGAGCCTGCTTATCAGTTAGACTGTCAATAAACTCCCCGACAGGACTGCTACCATCGGCTCGCTTGAAAAACTGAACTTCTCTCATTTCCTGTAAAGTTAACTCACGCGTTAACTTTGTCAAGTTCGCTAATTGCATTAATCTGCTTGTTTCAAACTACTAAAAGGCACTAATTACTGATCAGTTAAATCAGGAGCTCTTGGATGCTATTGACTACCAGCAAGAGGAAATCCTCATCCTCAAAGGCCAAATACGCAAGCGCATCCGCTCACTGATGCTCAACGCAATAACTTAGCCGAGAAGGCGAAGCAGCTAGGCAAAGCAATCGAACAATATACCACTATTGTGCCCCCTGACACACTCTACAGATGGCACAGAAAGCTAATTGCTCGGAAATTCGACGGCTCGAAGAAACGAAAACATCCCGGACGTCCCCGAAAACCAGAAGTAGTCGACGATCTTGTAATAAATATTGCCAAGGAGAATCCCCGAGCTGGCGCACTCAACATCTCCGGCAGGCTCCATGGACTGGGACATTCCATTCCCGGAACCAGCGATCGCTAAGAACGAATACGACAACGGACATGTCGCAAAGAAATCCCGGCTAGGTGGACTGCTCAACTTCTACCACTGCCAGGCAGCCTAAGCTGGCCTTTCGCCATAACATGATCCCACCCGACAAGCATTCCCATTTGTCGGAGCTTCAGCCTAGGCTGGTATCAGCGAAAATAAGGTATTTACTGCGTTCATCCGTTGCTCGCAGGCCATAAACCTCGCTTCGAATGAACAATCGGGAATTTTGACGCAATCAGACTGCACTCCCCCCCACACACACTGTTAGAGCAAATTTTAACGAATTTCGACGCGGATGAGTTTCTAGCCACTACGGGCTCGAACTTTCTTTGGGGATTTCCATGACTTGAGTTGCTTTTCGCGCCGCATGGCTTCGCTGCGTGTTTCAAACTTTTCAAAACCCAACAAAGACCACGGGTCGTTGCGATGGGTATATTTGCCTAAGTGGCCTTTACCCTCAGGTGAATTGTGCTCTTCGATTCGGCGAGCGACATCGTTGGTATGCCCGATGTATAGACGGCCACTTGCATTCTCTAATACGTAGACGTGGAACATGAGCCTAAGTTCGCAAACTTCAGCAAAGTCAGACAACAAAAAAGCCCTCCGATTTTTCGAAGGGCTTTAAATGGCTGCTTCCCGACAAGTCGGGACAGGCGGACACGCTGGGATCCCCGACAAGTCGAGGCAGGCGAACCAGCGACCAAGTGATTAATCCCGACTTTGTCGGGACTCTACCGCCCGGGATCGAATAGGGTTCGAACTTTCTTTGGGGATTTCCATGACTTGAGTTGCTTTTCGCGCCGCATGGCTTCGCTGCGTGTTTCGAACTTTTCAAAGCCCAACAAAGACCACGGGCCATTGCGATGGGTGTATTTACCTAAGTGGCCTTTACCCTCAGGTGAATTGTGCTCTTCGATTCGGCGAGCAACATCATTGGTATGCCCAATATAAAGACGGCCACTTGCATTTTCTAACACGTAGACGAAATACATGTC
>NZ_JARXHW010000118.1:0-2073 GCF_031127805.1 Thalassobacterium maritimum
AGTTCCGCAAAATCGACCTCAGTCACCTATATCCACGCATTACCAAACCCATTGCATCACCACTCGGATCGCAGACAACTTGGACACCGTTCTAATATGGTTAATTTAATATACGGTTAATTTAAGATACTCGTGAAGGCGCTGCCAAAGAAAGCTTGCTATTTCTTAAGAAGAACGTCTTTCTCCCGCCCCTTCTGGCAGATGCGCGAGGTCGCGTAGCGCCAACTTGTTTCGGTCCGTCATCGATGAGCGGTTGATTTAAGCAACAAACAACTGTCATCGATTGCTCCCGCGCCTGCAATTTTTCAAATGGCGCACTCTATACTATGTCCGAAATTACATTTCAGGATCTTGCTTTGGCGGATCCGATCCAACGTGCACTCAAAGCGAAGGGCTACACTACGCCTTCTCCCATCCAAGCAAAAGCAATTCCAGTCTTACTGGAAGGCCACGACCTGCTCGCCTGCGCGCAAACCGGCACCGGCAAGACCGCCGCCTTTGCACTGCCCGTGCTCGACGGCTTTGCCCGTAACCCACGCAAGCCCTTCCGTCGCGGCGTGCGCTGCCTAATCCTCACCCCGACTCGTGAGCTAGCAGTGCAAGTCACCGAAAGCTTTAAAACCTATGGCGAAGGCCTCGGGCTGAAAGTAGGCATGGTCTTCGGAGGCGTCTCTGAGAGACCCCAAATTAAAGCACTTTATGGCGGCCTGGACATACTCGTTGCCACCGTCGGTCGCTTATTAGACTTAAAACAACAAGGCCACATCGACATCTCACAGGTCGACACCTTCATCCTAGACGAAGCCGACCGCATGCTGGACATGGGCTTCATCCGCGACATTCAAAAGATTGCCGCCGCCATCCCACAGCAGCGTCACACTTTACTCTTCTCCGCCACCATGGCGCCCGAGATCACCAAACTCGCCAACGGCCTGTTGCACAATCCCAAGGAAATACGCATCGCGCCACAAGGCACAACTGCTGAGAAGATTGATCAACACGTGCTCTTCGTCAAAAAAGCAGACAAACAAAACCTGCTGCTCGACCTCATTCAAGAACACCAGGCCAATGCCAATAATCAAGAGTTGAGCCTTGTTTTCAGCCGCACCAAACACGGCGCTAAAAACTTAGCTCGCAAACTCTGCAGCCTCGGCATCGAAGCCGACTCCCTGCACGGCAACAAATCACAGAACGCACGTCAAAAGACGCTCGACCAATACAAAAAGGGCGAAGTTCGAGTACTGGTGGCCACCGATGTGGCCGCGCGCGGTATCGACGTTAAAAACATCACACTCGTGATCAATTTCGACCTGCCGATGGAGTCCGACGCCTACGTGCACCGAATTGGTCGCACAGCCCGCGCCGGTACCAGCGGCAAAGCACTCTCCTTTTGCTCCGAAGATGAAGTCGCACTCTTACGTGAAGTTGAAAAACTAATCAAGCGCAGCGTGCCCGTGTATTCCCACGAATACCACGCCGCTCAGATTGAGCATCACCACACCAGCGGCGCTCCCGCACAAAAGCCCAAGCAAGGCGGCGGAGGCGGCGGACGCGGCGGCAACCGTGGCCCTCGCGGAGGTGGCGGCGGTGCCCGCGGCCCACGCGGCGGCGGAGGCGGCAACAGTCGTGGCGGTCCACGCAAGAGCAACCCAAACGGCCCACGTGGCGGCGGTGGTGGCAAGCCCAGAAGCGCAGGCGCCTCAGGCAGCAGCCCACGCCCCCAAACTGCCAGCACAGCAAGTAGCGGCGGCAACAGCGGTCAACGCAGTAACCGCAGCCGTGGTCGCAATCGTTAAAAAATGAATGACAAGCGTCCAGCTTATCATTCATTTTAGGCGAGAGTTAAAAAAGTAGTGACGAGCTTCCAGCTTGTCGTTCATGCTAGATAACAAGCATAGGAAATGCGGGTATGGTGTAGTGGTAACACGTGACCTTCCCAAGGTTGAGCTGAGAGTTCGATTCTCTCTACCCGCACCATGCTTCGCTCTTCGAGCTACGCATGGCACAGCCCTTAGCACAACGTGGGAGCTTCGCTCTTCGAGCTACGCATGGCACAGCCCTTAGCACAACGTG
>NZ_JARXHW010000119.1:0-2033 GCF_031127805.1 Thalassobacterium maritimum
CCTGATCCAGACGACACAGACAACCCATTTAACCCGCCCGTAAAACTCTAAAAATCAACAGGAAGACTGAGCCCACAGGCTGGGTGTCTGGTCTCAACGTTAGCTAAGAAAATGAAATACTTCCTAGTCAGCCTCATCGCTCTTGGCATTGGCATTTTTATTGGAAAGACGGCATTCAAAAAGAATGAAGTATATGCACATTGGAGTATCGTTAATGAATATCGTGAGTGGGTTCAGAATCCGGGGGAAGGAACCACACAGAAAGACAGCGGGCTAATCATGTATGACATCCCCGTGAACCATACGCCGAGCTTGCACTTTTTAGTCTCTGAAAAGGAAATAGAAAAAGTAGAATTGATATTCCCCAATGTCCCCTACTCACCAGAAATCGTGAAGCTTTGGATGAAGTTCTGTGAAGAGAATAAGGAAGTAATAGTAGATGGTCTTGCGAACCCAGAATATGCGAGATTTAAGACCGCTGGGCAGCAACCATTCAATTGCACGATGTTCTATCTTCCCGAGAACGGACACGTAATTGAAGAACTTATAGCACTTATAGAAAATGGAGCTAACCAGACGGAGTGAGCAACGGCTACGCCGTCGCTCATCCTCGACGTTATCAGAATGAAATTTCATTTTACGATCATCAGCCTTTGGCTTGCATGCCTAGCGGTTTCTAATGGTGAAATAATCATCTCTAACTTTCTAGCACCCGGAGGTTACAAAGAAGGTCTAGCTATTGTCACACATCCCCCAAAAGAAGCGACTAGCACAACCTTCGACTTCTACCTTACGGTTGGCGACACAAAGGTCTTTATCTACAAAAAAGAGCATAATGAAGAAAAGAGAACTTTCACTGCAAGTCACCCCTACCAGGTGACCACCATAGATGAGTCAGGAAAACTTGTAGAAATCCAGATAAAGAAAGAAGAAGCAAAAGATTTCATTTACCGTATTGGCCTAACAGGGCACCGTTTTACCATAATCGAAACTCCTGCCGACCATCCTAAATTAGAGTTCAAAAGCGATAGCTCCTTTATCGACATCACTGAAGTTCCATCACAACTTGAAAGCATAGATAACCAATCGCATTGAGCAATGTCGCTATCGCGCCATCGCTCATGCTCGACGTTCAGGGAATGAAATTAAAAAAGGAAATCCAAACAGACGTATTTTTTAACCGCTTATCACCGCTAATGACCGCTTATCCAACCCGACGCTAAGAACGAAAAATGAAACCTCATCATAAGCGTAAAATAAGCGGTCTCTCCCGACAAGGTCGGGACTGGAAAAGCAGCCGTGTTCTGCGAGCTTAGGAGCGAAGCGGGAAGCGTGAGTGCAGTTGAGCGGTCTGGGCATCCTACACATTCGAGTCCTGATCCAGACGACACGGACAACCCATTTAACCCGCCCGTAAAACTCTAAAAATCAACAGGACGACTAAACCCTCAGGCTGGGTGTCTGGTCTCCGCGTTAGCTAAAATGAAAACGAAAGACACCATCGGTTTTTTAGTCGCAATATTTTTGACTATTTTGTCCGTCATCCTTTTACAAAACTCAGGTAAGCGCGAATTAGAAAAAATGCAGAAAGAAATCAGCGAAACGGTTCTAGAGAAGACGGTTACCAACAATTTGAGAATAATTGCCAGTCTAGCCGATCAATACTTTCTTGAAGCAAAAGTGGACTCGATCAGATTGGATCAATTAATTAAAACCAAAGAAGACATGCCATTGATTAAGATAGATAGTAGTGTGATCTACCCAGATATTATTCGAAGGAATGACAGCACACTTTCGGCCACACTTTCAAACGGAGATGAAATCTCTATTAACTACAACCCGATCAGCTAACCAGTCGGAGCAGGACAACCCGATTAGCCGCCCGTAAAACTCTAAAAATCAACAGGACTACGATCCCCACTGGCGGGTTGCCTGTCCTCTACGATATGCAGAAGATGAAATGAATCATATTGAATCACTTCACTCTTGCGCTAACGTCAAATAAAAGAGAATTTTAGAAAAATTGAATGAGT
>NZ_JARXHW010000011.1:0-105076 GCF_031127805.1 Thalassobacterium maritimum
TACAGCACCTGATAGCGGCGCATCAATTCAGCATCATCCACCTGCTGACGATCCGGCACACGCAAGAGCACGTGAAAGTGATTCGACATCACACAGTAGGTCAGCACCTGCACCCCGCAAAAATCCGCCACCTGCCAGATCATCTTACGCAGCATCTCCTTCTCACGATCCTGGAACAAGCGCTCCCCATTCACCACTCGCGTCATGCAATGATAAACCGCATCCTGCCCATGAACCTTTTTACGACGAACCTTCATTCTCCCCTCAAGATGAACCTCTTCTCACATAAACTCAACCTATTTCTTATAGCCTGGTTAATTTATTGTGGGTGTTTGTGCGTAGTAGAGGGAGTGTGTTTGGGGCTAGCGGGCGCTGGCGAAACCTGCGCGCTCGGGGTAGTGCTCGATGAATTCTAGGAAGATGTCTTTGGCGACGGGGCCGGCGGTGGATCCGCCGTGGTAGCGCTCGCTGTCATTGGTGCCTTCGACCATGACGGCGACCGCGATCTGTGGATTCTCCACGGGAGCGAAGCCGACAAACCATGCGAGGTTGACGCCTTTGCCATGGGCACGGAAATCGGCGGTGCCAGTCTTGCCCGCAATCCGGAGTCCGTCAATTTGCACGAGGCGCCCGGTGCCGTCCTTGCCGACGACGCGTTCCATACCTTCCCATAGGGCGTCGTGTTGCTGCGGCGTGAGACCGATCGGCTCGCCGCCATGGTCCACCTGCTGAGCCTCTTCGTTGGTTAAGGCACGCAGGGTGGGTCGCGTGCGGGTTTCGTCGCGAGCAATCGATGCAATCACTGTCGCCATTTGTAGGGGAGTCACGAGTAGAAAGCCTTGCCCGATCGCGGTGTTGGCGGTATCTCCGGGCACCCAACCGGAGCCAATTTGCTCACGTTTCCACTCTTTACTGGGCACGACGAGGCGGCTGGTCTCGAAGGGGATCTCGATGTTTGTCTTTTGATCGAGTCCGAAGCGCTTGGCTTCGGCGCTTAATACGTCGATGCCCATATCGAGGCCTTCGGCATAATAATACACGTTGCAACTGGCCTCGACGGCGGCGGCGAGGTCAACGATGCCGTGCCCGTAGCGCGCATTGCAGCGAAAGATTCGATTGCCTAAGCGATAGAGACCTTGGCAGTCGTGCTGAGTATCGGCTGTGATGCTGCCATGGCGCATGCCAGCGATGGAGGTGATTAACTTGAAGGTGGAGCCTGGAGGATAGGAAAGTTGAACGGCGCGATTGAGCCATGCACCACGTTCGTTGATTTCGTCAAATGTGCTGCGTGGAATGAATGGGCTGAGGTCGTTGAGGTCATAGCTGGGGTGGCTGGCGATGGCCAGCACCTCGCCGGAATGGATATCGAGCGCGACGGCCGCGCCACGGCGTTCGCCGAGGGCCACTTCGGCCGCGAGCTGAAGATCGATATCAATGCTGGTGATCAGGTCCTCTCCTTGTTGCGGCGCCTTCATCTCTAATCTGGAGTCTTGAAAGCCGAGTGGATCAACACGCCAGATTTCAGTGCCGGTTTCCCCGGACAGAAGGTCATTGAAATGGCGTTCGAGGCCGGTCTTCCCCCGCTTGGTTTTAAAAGTGAATGTTTTGATCCCATCGTCGGGAATCTCTTCGGGATCGGGATTCACGTTTTGCACATAGCCGAGTGTATGGGCTGCAGCAACGCCGTAGGGATAATAGCGTGCGGTATCGGTATGAATTTGAATGGCTGATTTAACGGGCACTTGCTCAATCAGGCGGGCGTATTGATCGGCATTGAGATCTTCGACGAGGGGCAGGGGCAGCAGGAGCTGTTCGTTAAAATGACGAATGATCTTACGCAGAGAGAGAGTATCGTCGCGACCGGTGATGTGGTTGATCTGATCGATATAGCGCTGAATTACATTTTGGCGCGCACGCCACTGCAGATCGTTGTAGTTCGGGGTTAGTTGAGAGTCTTCTCGCTCCGATTCAGGTGTCTGCTCGTAGGCCTCACGGAGTGCTTCGCGCTCGGCTCGAATTATTTTGGAATACTCGCTACGAAATTCGCGCCGCAGGTCATCCAGGTAGACGACGGCCGAATACTGCGGACGATTGCCGACGAGGAGATTGCCCTTGCGATCGTAGATATCGCCGCGGGGCCCGGGCTTCAAAATACGGCGCTCGGTTTGGCGTTTCTCGATTTCCTCATATTTCTGATAGGCGACAAGTTGCCGCCAGCCTAAGCCGACCAGGAGCGTCACACCGGCTGCCATGACGATCCAAAAGAAAAAGAGAATACGCGGATTTTCGCCGCGATGAAAATCGTAGCCGCTCATAGGGTGGGAAAATCCTCAGGTTCCGTATCGAGACGACAGAGCGCGAAGAGCATACGCTCAAAATTGAAAAACCACGGAGCTACCAACAAGAGCGCTAAATGAGAACAGAGACTGGTCACAAGCACATGCACCCAAAAGCCTAGACTGGAAAAGTGAGTATACCCCATAGCCACTGTGACCAGTAGTAGCGCAAAAAGGTTCAATCCATGTGCCAGCATAATGGGATGGTAGTTATGCTCTGCTCGAAAACGTATCCTCATTTGAAAAACAAAGGCGCCCGCGAAGAGAAAGCCGACGGTGAATAACCCAAAGCTTGATGGCAATGCCGCATCGACCCACAGTCCGGTGAACAAAGTGCAGATAAAATAGGACTGATGGCGCAAATATAGGGCTGGAAAGACGAGCATCGGCCCTAGGATCAGCAGATAGATCGACCAACTCGCCAGTGCCGAGTTAACCAGCATGGTCAAATAGAGCAAAAGCGCATTCGCCCCGAACATGAGTATGGCACGCGGATCAAGGAGCATCAGAATCTAGATCGATGGGATAAAGCGGGATCAACACGGCGACCTCATGCAAGCTGAGTAAGCTCGAGTGCAATTCCACGGTGCCAGTTTGAAAGATGCCCGTGCTGCCAGGTTGAAGCCAATTCACTCGCCCGATCAATAGACCTGGGGGGAAGGTGCCCCCCAAGCGAGTGGAGACGAGTTTAAGTGGCATTTGGGTGCTGGCGACCATGTCTTGCGGTGCATCACGCACAACACCGGTCGGAGAGCCGAAGCCGGTTTGGGCAACGCCTTGATAAACGACGGGGCGCTCGTCGCCCTCGAAGTTCGCCGCCATGCGAAAATTGGGACTACTAATTAACTCAACGCGACTGGTAAAGGCGTTCACCTCCACTACACGCCCAACCACGCCTCCATAAAAGACGACTGCTGCCCCGACGGGAATCTGATAGTCTTGTCCCTTGCGAATTATGATCTGTTGCCACCAAGCGTTTAGGTCACGACGGATGACGCGCGCGACCTCGTAGCGAAATTCCCGTCGACTGGGCAGCTTTAAAATAGCTTCCAAGCGTTGGATTTCATTTTCGAGGGTTTCGTTGCGCTGGGCATTGAACTGGTAGAGCGATTTCGCGCGCGCAACCTCTCTGCCTGCTTCGATCAATTCTACCTTGGAGTGACTGCGACGGGCCCAGAAGCCTTCGAGGTCATCGAGGTAGGAGGTCGCCACCCAGGCGGGCGCTTGAAACTCAGAAAAACTGACGCGTAGAAAGGACTTAAACGCGGTTGGTATGACCCACCAAGCAACAAGAAAGACGCCTAAGGCGACCAACGGCTTGATCTTATCGAGGCGGTGATTCGCCACGGCGCCGCGCTAGTTTTTGGGGGCTCCCGTGAGGTCTTTCAGAAGAAAGGCCAGTTCGTCCAGGACCAAACCAGTGCCATTGGCAACCGCACTGAGTGGGTCTTCGGCAATCACCACCGGCAAGCCCGTGGCATCGCTGAGCTGCTGATCGAGTCCCTTAATCATGGCACCGCCACCAGCGAGGAAGAAGCCACGGTCCACCAAGTCGGCAGAAAGCTCTGGGGGGCAGCGCTCGAGTGCATTACGCACGAGGTCCACGATCGCGGAAATGGTATCGGACAAGGCGTCGCGAATTTCCTGAGAAGTGATGGTAATGGTCTTGGGCAGGCCGGCCACGGAGTCGCGACCGCGCACTTCCATCGAAATTTCTTCCTCTAAGGGGAATGCAGAGCCGACCTTAATCTTAATCTCTTCGGCAGTGCGCTCACCAATCATCAAATTATACGCGCGCTTCATGTAGTTAACAATCGCGCTGTCAATCTCATCGCCGCCGACACGGATACTCTTGGTATAGACCACACCTGCGAGTGAAATAATGGCCACCTCGGTGGTGCCCCCGCCGATATCGACAATCATGTTGGCCGCGGGCTCATCGATGGGTAAGCCGACGCCAATGGCCGCTGCCATCGGCTCTTCGAGCAGCACGACATCGCGCGCACCTGCCCGAATGGCTGAATCTTTAACCGCACGGCGTTCCACTTCTGTAATCCCGGAGGGCACGGCCACCACGATGCGGGGCGCGACGAAAGTCTTCTTCTTATTTACCTTATTGATAAAATACCGCAGCATGGCCTCGGTAATCTCAAAATCGGCAATCACACCGTCCTTCATGGGACGAATTGCGGTAATATTACCTGGGGTGCGGCCCAGCATTTTTTTGGCTTCCGCACCCACGGCGCATACCTTCTTGGTGGACGAGTAGATGGCCACCACGCTGGGTTCGCGTAGAACAATACCTTTTTCTTTAGCGAAAACTAGAGTATTGGCGGTGCCAAGGTCGATGCCGATATCGTTGGAGAGGAATCCTAACACAATAAGATGGATGTTAAATAGCGCTGCGCTGACTGATCAGAGAATAAACCCCTTTTTCTATGAAAGCATTTGAAAGTCAACTGATTACCGCGAGCGAAGCAGATGTTTCCCCCTACCCGATGAGCTTGAAAAAGATGCGCTTGCCAGCTTGGAAGATCTGCTCACCGCTAGGAGGGGTCACTTCGCGATTGGGATCGCTTTGTTTTTCGCCGTCAATTTTGACACCGCCCTGCTTCACCAGACGTCGGATCGCGCCCTTACTCTCGAAGAGCTCAGACTGCGCCATCACCTCGAAAAGCGGGGCGCTGGTGGCATCGCCGAGTAAATCGCTCCAGGTAAAGGTGGGCATGTCATCGGGTAATTTATTCTTGGAAAAGACCTGCTCAAATTGCTCCAACTCGTGCTTGCCAGCCTGCATCGAGTGAAATTGCCCGACCAGCGAGGAAGCCAAGTGCTTTTTAGCATCCATGGGGTGTCCCTTCTTGAGGTTGGCAATTTTATCTTCGGGCAATTCTAAGAGCAATTGGTAGTAGGTCCACATCGTATCGTCGGGGATCGACATGATCTTACCGAACATCTCCTTGGGGCTGTCGGTGAACGCGATGTAATTATCCGCGCTCTTCGACATCTTCTTCGTTCCGTCGAGCCCGACCAATAGTGGCATGGTGATGACCGCTTGTTCTTGCTTGCCGGCATCCTTCTGCAGGGCGCGACCGACCAACATGTTAAACAACTGGTCGGTACCGCCGAGTTCAACGTCGGCATTGAGCACAAGCGAATCGTAGCCCTGAATGAGCGGGTAGAGGAACTCGATGATCGAGATCGGCGCTTGGCTGGCGTAACGTTTTGCGAAGTCGTCGCGTTCCAGCATGCGAGCGACCGTCATTTTACGAGAGAGCTTCAGGCTGTCCTCAAAGCTCATTTTGTCGAACCACTCGCTGTTGTAAAAAACTGTCGTTTTCTCCTCGTCCAGAATCTTAAAAGCCTGGTCCAAATAGCTTTGTGCGTTTTCAATAATTTCTTCCTTCGTCAAAACAGGGCGTGTGCTGGAGCGTCCGGAAGGGTCACCAATCAAAGTGGTAAAGTCACCAATGATCAGCAGCGCCTCGTGCCCTAAGTCTTGAAACTGGCGGAGCTTATTGAAGACCACGAGGTGGCCAAAAGTCAGATCCGGGCGCGTCGGGTCCACGCCTAACTTAACGCGTAAGGGCTTGCTACCATGCAGGCGGTCTTCGAGTTCTGTTGCGCCGATAATCGTGTCGGTGTTGCTACGGATAATATCAATTAAGCTCATAAGAATTTAGGAAGAATACCTTAAACTGAGCGCATCCCCGCTCCCGTAAAGGATAAAAGCGGGTATACACGGACTTAGACGGATTCAACGAAGGTCATGAATCCTCGACTTCGTCCATCAACTGTTTGTATTCGTGGACATTGAGATTATGGATTTCTGAATGCACATTGGGCCGAGTGACGATGTGGTAGCGTTCGACATATTTTTGCACGAGGTGCACCTTGGAGTCCAAGGGCTGCACGATGATGAGCTGCAGGCTAAACTGCTTAAACAACTCTAGCAAATAGGTCGAAAACTCATCGTCGGTCTTACTGAACATTTCATCCACCACAACCAAACGGAAGGTTTCGGTCTGTTGCTCGTTGTTCAATGAAATGCCGTATTGATAGGCGATCGCGGTGGCGAGAATGGTGGAAGCTAGGCGGTTCTTTTCACCGCCCGACTTACCCGATGCGCCGGAATAGCACTGAAAGCTGACATCGGTCTCGCGATAGAATTCGTCGGCCCGAAAGTTAAACCAATTGCGAACATCGATCACTTGCTGGGTCCATTTCTCATCTTTACTTAATTCATCGAGCAAGTGACGCACCCGTTTGAATCGTTCGGAGCGCTCCTGGTCGGAGTTCTCCCCTTGAGTGATATTCTCTAAAGCGTACTGCCGCAAGGCGCGGAAGCGCTTCTGCTTATCGTCATCTGTCCGCTCGGGCACCAACTGGATGTAAGTGCGCTTGTTGCGATCAAAGTCGACTTCTTTCAGGTGCAGATTCAGATCCTGTATGCGATTCTTGATACTTTCCGCATGCTGACTGAGCAGACCATCAAAGCTCGAAACATCTTCGATCAAATTAGTCTGGAGCAATCGATTGAAACGCTTCTGGTTTTTCGGAAGGTCCTCCCCTTCGATCCGAAGTCGTAAGGACTCAAATGGAGCAAACAAGGTCTGGCTATAACCGGGGACCGCGAGCCCATCGGTATAGAGCTCGTCGTGTAGCTTGGGCTCTTCGTTTTTCACCTCATCGAGGAAGCGTTGAATTTCCAGCTTCGCGGTATTGCCCGCATCATTGCGCTTGCGATTCGCCTCATTGCGCTTGCGCTCTAGCTCACTATTAACTTGCGACTTCGCAGTTTGCAAGGCCGCCACACTGGTGGGCGGGATTTCGAGTAACTTCTTTACCGCGGGCAAGCGCTCTTGCATGATCTGCATTTGCTCCGGACTCTCGTTCGCCAGATCAATAATGCTCTGGCAGACTTGTAGAGCATGCTCGTTTTGCTCCTGACGCGCCTTCAACCCGCCCAGGCGTTCGCGCGCATTTTGACTTCTCTCCATTGCACTGAGCTTGGCCACCTTCGCCTCTTCGACTTGAGCTTGTAAACTGCTCTGCTCATCCGAACTGGATTCGAGCCGCTGCTGTTCATGCTTCAGCTCATCCTGCATGAGAACCAGACTAAAGTGATCCACGGCAGCCCAATCACTCGCAATATCCGGCAAGGATTTGGCAGCCTGTAAGGCGTTATCGACTCCCGATTTTTCGTTGCCTAGCTTACGCACACTCTCAGCCAGCTCACTATGCTTGAGCGCTTGCTCGGCATGACGCGCTTGCAGTGCTTTAATCTTGGTCGAATTATCCCAACCCAAGACATCGCGGCTACGGTCAGTGATATCGTGACGATCGTCCTTCCGGCGCTCGGAGCCACGTTGCTTCGTCAAACCACCGAGTGTGATGGCCGTCTTGGCGCGATTGAACAACTCATCCGCTGCTTCACAGCAAAGGTGGTCGTAACGATAACTAAGTTCAGAAGATAGCCAGCGATCAAACTCTCCAGCATCCGTATGAATCTCTAGCTTAGTCGCCACGGCGCCCGGCTGCAGATGCGGATTTACAGAGCGTGCTTCGCCCTCCACCACGTGATACACCAACAAGCCTCGCAGGTTGGTGCGGTGCACATAAGCGTCCATCTTTTTGCGCAAGCGCCCCGGCACCAACACACAGAGGGCAAAGCCGTGCACCAAGCGCTCGATCGCGCCGGTCCAAATCACTTCGCTCTCTTTGATTTGCACCAGCTCTCCCACAAACGGAAGTTCCTTCGAGCTAACCTTGAGCGCTTTGGCGATGCCATCACGCAGCCGTATAAACTTACTGTCGATGTTGCCTTCCCGCTCCTGCAAACCACGAATTTCTTCGCTAATCTGCTTTTGCTGCAAGGTGAGTTCTTTTAGAGTCGCACTCTGCTGGTCAAATTGCTTCCCCAGTTTTTTGGCGAGCTTGGCCAATCTTTCCGCATCCTTATCAGCGTCCGTCAGAAGCTCAACAAAGTCGGTTTCCGCCTGGCAGACGATGCCCGTGCGCCACTTTTCAGCGCGTGCGATGAACTGTTTATAACGAGCTTGGAGCGGCTTAATTTGTTGTTCTAACTGTGTGAGTTCGGCCTTAATTTGCTGCAAGCGACGGCCGGTCTCACTGGACTCAATCGCAATGGTGAGCTGCTGGATACGCTCTTGTTGAGCCTCGACCTTTAAGCTTTCGGAGGTTTCCTCAGCACGCGTCTTCACGAGCTCGCGCTCGATCCCTTCAGCATCGGCGACGCGAAATTTCATTTCAGTCTCCGCAAAAAAGAGCGGTGCCGCCTCAATGCAACCGGTCCAATGGTCGACCTGCTCCTCTTGAGCCTGTACCATGCTGTTGAGGCGGTGAATTTCGTTGAGGCGATCGAGGCGTTTCTTCTCACGTTCGATGCGTTCGTAAGTGCGACGTAGCTCCTCGAAGTTGTTGCGTAATTCTTCCAGCTTTTTGGGTACGCCGCCGTCATCCAGCATGTATTCGCGAATGAAACTGGTCAGGTTACTGATGTCCTTAATGCACACCGCCTGATTAAATATATCCATCGGATTCTTATCCGCCGACAAGTAGAGCGCTTCATGAAAGCGTTGCGAGTAGAGCGTAAAGGTGTCCAAGGGCTCCAAGGCCCGCTCTTTAAGTTTTTGGCGCACCTCCGAAGGGCTGCCCAAATCCTTAAAATCGCCCTCGATCGTCAATTTCTTTTTCGCCACCACATAGGCGCGCTCCAACTTCTTCGCCGGGGTGAGCCACAGCACTTGCGCCAGTGTCACATCCTGCTGATAAGTTTCGTTATAAAAATGAGCCAATAGGACAGTGACAGATTCGCCGGCCTTGCGCAACTGTTTGGGCCGTCCGTAGCCGCGGTCCTGATCATGCTCTTCCGAATAGGTGCCGAGCACGTAGTCTTTTTCGTTACGCTCTTTCTTTTGCTTACGCTCACCACCACCGGCAGAGGCCTGATTATAGTTTCGCTTGCGGCTATCAATTAGGATCGTGAGCACCGCATCGGCCAGGGTCGATTTACCCGCACCATTACCGCCACTCAAGAGACTGGTACGACCATCGGGGGCGAAGCTGTGCACGCGCCCATGAAAGGTCCCCCAGTTCAGAACTGAGAATTGATGTAAACGAAAGCCGGCCGTGGAACGGTCGGGTGCGAATTCTAGTGTAGCTTGTGGTTCGTGATTCATACCTATGCGTCCTCCTCTGTTTCTTCAATCTCGCTTTCGGCGGGGGTAGCTTCGTCCCGATCCTCGGAGGCATCCTCTTGCTCCAAGTGCGCTTTTAAACGATTGCGAATCGCCTCGATCTGATCGACGGGCAGTTTGGCGCGCAGAATAGGCTCCACTCGATAAATGACCTCATTGCGGTTAGAAACATAGCGCAAAGCTGACAACTCAAGCAATCGTGAGACCGCCGCTTTAATCTTTTTCTCAATCTTTTGCTCATTGCCACTTTCGCCACAATAGGGGCGCATGAACTCCAGAATATCTTTGAACTCAAGGTAAAGATAGTCCGTGCCATCGGTCGATTGATCGTGCCGCAACAGACGCTCCCGTAACTCCGTCAACAGCACAGTGGGCAGAAAAGACAAAGGTGTGCGACGCATCAGACGTGGTAGCGGCGCTTCACCCTCGTGGCCCTCCGGCAGCTCCTCCTCCTCATTGCTATCTTCATTGCGCAGAAAGGCGTAGCCCGCGTCCTCATCCACGACGAGGTCCAGGCCCATCAGCTGGAAATGCGATTCTACTTGCTGACGATCGCGCAGCAAACGAGTCCACGACTCAGTCTCTTCTTGATAGATGGGCCCACGAACCAATTGAACGATGACGTGGCGGATAGTGATGACGGACGGATTCATTTTATAAAGACGATTTTCTCAAGTTCGGCATAGCGCGGTTGGACCTCGCGCTTTAGATCGATCTGAATGGTTTCGGGATAAAAGACGTTCTGCGGCGCTTCGCCCGCGACCGCGACATAGGCGACCACATCCACAATGCCTGATTCCACCGGATAGCGCTCCACCAACTCACGCAGGCTCACCTGTGCTTGCGCTTCTAAGACTTCGCTCAGCCGCTTGCGGTATTTCGGTAAATTCAACGGTTTGCCAATGCGGCCCAGCGCATCTTTCAGCGAATCCACACTCGTCGCATCGTCGGGATCGATCCCGTCGAACCGCGTGGACTCCGGCGCTTCCCAGGTGCCGACCTCCATAAAGTTATTAAAGCGGACGGGGTCTTCCCAATGATGTAGCGCTTGCTCAGCGGGCAAATCGCCACAAGCATTGGCCAAAGAGCGCACCTCCCCCAACAATTCCATCAAATAGCGTGTTTGCTGCGAAGTCTGCTCCTCCACCACACGCCGCAACTGGCCCGAGATACGACGGTAAATACCAGACACACTCGAGACCTCATCATAGAGACGCTTCGGCAATTGTTGAAACACATGCGCATCTAAGTCGTGCGCTTGCGCCAGGTCGGCGGCGCGTTTAGCCAAGGCCAGCAACTCCTCGCGGTTTTCGACCGAGGTGATCGACTCGCGAAAGCCGAAGTAGCTGCGCCCCTGATCCCGATTGCGCAGCGCCTCGTCGGCGTCCAACACGTGGGCCACCAAGTCGCCCTTAGAAAGTTGCTGCTCCAAATACAAATTCTGAATATCACGCGCCTGCTCGCGAAAGGTTTCTTCAATCGAGCGAAAGTCGCTCAAGAATTCGTCAATGTCGCTTTCCAGATCGTGCAGCGCATCTTTGACGGCCGTTGAATCGAGAGTTTCGACTTTTCCCGTTTCCTGGATCTGCTGCAGCTCGGCATCAATTTCAGCACGCTGCTTCAGCAACTCCTTGCGCCGGGCCTCTGGGTTTGAATTGGTCTCGCGCTCGATGCGGCGCAACTCCGAGACGATGCGGGTAAAACGTGAATCCGAGGTGGTATAGCCACGGCGATCCACCCGCCGCAAGTCCTCCACCCAGGCCAGTGCCTTTTCGCTGAACTGCGTGAGTTGGTACACATAGCTATTTTGCGCCTCCACGAAACGCTTCTGTAAGAGACGATGACTCTCCTCGCACCACTGATTTAAATAAAACCTCGCATCACGCGGCATAGCATCCGGGTCCGCTGCACGCGCGTCCTGCAAATGCCGATCCAAGAGCGCCTCCAAGTCTTCTTCCGGGATTTGCGTCAGCCCTTCTTCCTTAAAACTTACGTAGAAAAAGCCCAAAACAAAGCAAGCGCTCGGGCTCCGCAGCAATTTCAGCGTCGGGCTCTTGGCAAAATAGGGATCGAAAATCGAAGACATCGCATCAGAAAGTTGAAGAGTCGCTAAGCTGTCAATCTGTAGCGATGCGAAGATAAACGATCTCCAGTAGCCATGTCGATAGACTGTCGGTTGGTCACACCAGCTCGACGTGCCCACGCAACGCACAAGACCTCGCTAGCGCGAGTTCGCTACCCCATTTAAAACTAAACCTCGCACGTAGCGATGTGACGCCAGTCACGTCTGATTTCCGGTTACTCACGCCAGCTCGACGCACAAAAAAACGACTCTCCTTAAAGGGAGAGCCGTTTGTAGAAATTGATTAGCAAGTAATTACCAAATTACCAAATTACCAAATTACCAAATTACCAAGTGCGCTTCTTGTGGCGATTGGACTTCAAACGCTTGCGACGTTTGTGGTTGTTCATCTTGAGACGGCGTTTTTTCTTGAGGTTACCCATGTGTAAATTGCTGTTGAAATTAGTGGAAACGAGCAAAAGAGCCAGAAAAGCTGCCTAGTGTAAAGCGTTTTTTCAAATGAGTTGATGCGCGCATTCGTCTTGAGCCCGTACCAGCACTGACTTGGCCGCTTCCAGCTCCGCACAATCAGCTATGCAATCCACAGTTTGCCCTAAAGCCAGACCATCGATACCGTCCATCACTTCGATGCCATTACTGGCGTTGGTCACGAAGGCAGCCTCGGCTCCCAGCAAGACCTCCGGGGCGACGTGGCCCTCAACCACCGCGAGCTCGGGAGCACGCAGCAGGGCAGCCCGGGTCACACCGGGCAAAATACCAGACACCAGCGAAGGGGTGTATAGACGGCCGTCTTTGACGAAAAAGAAGTTCGCTGTAGTGGTTTCGGCGATCTGACCGGCGTCATCCGTGCGCAGCACATCGTAATAGCCCTGTGCACGCGCACGGGCAAGCAGGTGCATCGCCTCCATGTAATTGTGCGTTTTATGTCCTGCCAAAAGTGAACGCGAAAAGATCGGGCAAGTGGTATCGAGCTGCAGGCGCCGCCCTTTCGGCGTAGGCAACGGGGGACGCGCGTAGACATAGAGACATGTGCCCGAGGCAGCTTTGAGCAGTGAGAGCTTCAGGGTGCCGCTCTCGATGGCTGTGCTGGTGACAAGCTCGCGCAAGGCATCCTGCACCGCAATCTCGGGCGGAAGCTTGAGCGCGAAATGCCGCGCAGAGCGTGCCAGGCGAGCCCAGTGGTCCTGCCAAAAATAGAGACGGCCCGCGTCGTAACGCATGGTTTCGAAAAGCCCGAAGCCATGTGCAAAGCCGGGCGCAGTTGGCGCGAGCATCACACACTCAGTGGGCGGAATTATGACGATGTCTGGCATAATTGATCGATCGCCTCGCGAATGGCGCGGGCTTTATCTAAGGTTTCTTGGTATTCGGCCTCTGGCTGTGAGTCCCATACGATCCCGCCGCCCACTTGATAATCGAGTTGCCCCGCTTTCAGGTGCAAACTGCGGATGGCGATATTAAACTCGGCATCGCCATCGAAGCCGATGTAGCCGATGGAGCCGCAATAGGCGCCACGTCGAGTGGGCTCGAGCGCTTCGATAATCTCCATCGCACGCACTTTGGGCGCGCCGGTGATAGAGCCACCGGGGAAAAGCGCCGCCAAGGCATCGTAGACATCCTTGCCCTCTCTGAGCCTGGCCTTGACGCGCGCAGTCTGATGAATGACACGCGCATAATGCTCCAACTGATACAATCCTTCAACCTGCACCGACCCGAATTCCGCGATACGCCCCAGATCATTACGCTCGAGATCGACGATCATTAACAACTCCGCTCGGTCCTTTTCTGAAGCACGCAGAGCGGCCGCTTGCTGCAAGTCCTCTTCTGCGCTCGCACCACGCGGGCGGGTGCCCTTAATCGGCCGCGTCTCCAGCGCACGACCGCGCTTTTGCAAAAACTGCTCCGGCGAAGTGGAAATGAGCTGCCAGTCACCCAGGTCCAGATAGGCCCCGTAAGGAGCGGGATTGCCGCGGCGGAGCGCTTGATACAGTGCAATGCTGTCACCCTCGAAGGTGCAACGGGCGCGCTGGGAGAGATTCACCTGATACACGTCGCCGCTGGCAATATAGTCACGCACACGCTGCACCGCAGTGCAGAAATCGGCCTTTGAAAAGTTCCATTGCCAAGCGCCTCGGCGGGCAGGCATGGCCGCCGAGGCGCCCGTGGTAGGGGCTTCACTGGTGACGCCCGCCGCAGTTTGGCAAAACGGAAGCGACTCGGAGCTGACGCGAGCTGACTCTGATGCGGGCGTGACAAGTCGCGCCCCTACGATTGACCGCAGGCGCTCAATCACCGCGTCCGCAGCCATGTGAACATCATGCCCGATCAAATACAGCATTCCGCTCTGGTGATTGAGTGCCGCCACACCATCGTAGAGGGCAAAGGACATATCGGGAATCGAGCGGTCATCTTGTGCGAGGCAGGGCACGCGCTCTAAGCGCCGGCCATAATCGTAACTCAGGTAACCGACCGCTCCCCCGGTGAATGGAATCTCTGGATGCGATTCCAATGGATAGGCCTGCATCGCCTGACGCAAATCCTCCAGATCTCCGGTAACCGTTTGAAAGGGATCTGAGCCAAAAAAACTCCAGGCCCCCAAGCCATCATTGGACTGCGCACTATCCAAGACAAAGGACAGCGGCTGCCGTCCGAAGCACTCCACGAGCGCTTCCACCGAGGGTGGATTCTGGATTTCGAGGACTTTCATCCTTAAATTAGTGGCGGCTCGCCCGACGGATCATCCAAAAGCCAATGCTTTGAAAAATTATATTTGGCAACCAGATCAATAGATCCGGACGCAATGCGGGCAGGTCTTCCAACCAACTGACCATGATGATCAAAAAGTAGTAGCTCATGGCGATCACCAGCGCGATACCAAGGTTGGCATACGTTTCCTTACGCCCCACTTGAATCGCCAGTGGCACTCCAAAAACCGCCAAGGAAAAGACTGAAAATGCCAAAGCAAAATTTTTCTGAATGTGCATCTGTACCTTCAGCCGTTCCTCCGTCATCCCCTCCCCGGTCTCGGCTTCCTTGTCCAGCTCGGCCTGCCGCCGTTCCATCAGCTGGGCAAAAGTCATCTCCTTAGTGCGCACCTTGCGCTTACGATCACTCTCACCAAACAATTGATCCAATGGCAGAGCGATCGGCAGTTCACCGAAAAATAAAGAGTCCGGCATTTCTCCGCCGAAGGCTTCGGGATTATCTACATCCCGCTGTTCGGCGGTGCCATTTTTAAGCGTAAGAATCAGATCTTTATTCACCTCATCGTACTGCAACTCCCCCTCCGCTGCGCGCAGGAATAAGGTGACACGCTGCTGGCTATCCAGCTCCCAAATCCAAAAATCCTTCATGATCGAGCCATCGCGCCCTCCCATATAGATCACGTAACCAGGAAACTCGTGAATAAAGCGGCGCTCCTCGATGAAGCCGACAGGATTGTCCGTGAGCGCACTCGCCATCAGCGCCTTCCGCTCGACACGTGACTGTGGCGCATAATGTAAATTCACCACCACCGCGACCACCATGCCCAGGCAAGCGATCAAAAAAACCGGGGCCGCAATCTGGTATAAACTCAGCCCCGCCGACTTCATCGCGGTAATTTCCCGCTGCGACGACAAGCGCCCCAATGCAATCAAAGTGCCGGTCAACATCCCCAGCGGCAGCGCAAAGGAGGCCACATAAGGGATCAGTAGGCCCAGAACTTTAAGAAAGACCCAGAAGTCTAACTTCCCTGCGACCACCAATTCAGCCACATCGCGCAGCGCATTCCCCACCAGCAGCACAAAAATAAAGAGCCCCATAGCCAAGCCAGTGGCGACCAGGATCTCTTTAAGTATATGGCGATGTAGCAAATTAAGCATATCAACGTAGTGACAAGCTTCCAGCGGGTCGTCCAACAAAATTCGACAAGCTGGAAGCTTGTCACTACGCCCATCAAGCGCACACTGCGCCGCATGAGTACTCAAAACGACGAAGTTATCCAGATTTTTAAAGACAGCGGCGCCCTACTTGAAGGCCACTTCCTCCTCCGCTCGGGGCTACATAGCGCACACTTCTTTCAGTGCGCCCAAGTCTGCCAATATATGGATAAAGTCACTCGTCTGGCCGAAATTATGGTGCCGATGCTCAAAGAATACGGCGCCACCACCGTGGTGGGCCCCGCGATGGGCGGCCTGGTGATCGGACAAGAAGTGGCACGCCAACTGGGCCTGCGCTTTGTCTTCCTCGAAAAAGTGGACGACAAACTGGCACTACGCCGCAATTTCAAATTTGAGCCGGGCGAAAAGGTTTTGATCGTCGAAGACGTGATCACCCGCGGTGGCCGCGTGGTCGAAGCACTGGAACAATGCCGCGCGCACGGAGCCGAGCCCGTCGCGGTCGGCGTGATCGTAGACCGCAGCCAAGGCAAGACCCGCTTTGACGTGCCCCACCACAGTCTGGCCGAGCTCAGCTTCCCCACCTACGAAGCCGATAAGCTTCCTCCGGAGCTGCAAGACAGCGAAGCCATCAAGCCAGGCAGTTAAGCACCGCGTAACATCTCCGCGGATCGCGACTTACATCGCGTCCAGATCGACCATAATCTCGCGGGGGCTGGAGCCGTTCTCTGGACCGACGATGCCGCGCTCTTCCAGCTCTTCCATCAAGCGGGCAGCGCGGTTATAACCGATCCTTAAGCGGCGTTGCAACATGGAGGTGGACGCACGTTTGGTGCTACGCAGCACATCGATGGCGTCGGGCAAAAGCTCGTCGCCATCAGTCGGGCCGCCGTCGTCGCCACCAGCACCATCGTCGCCGCCGGCGTCGATTTGCTTCTGCACATCTTCCGCAAACTGAGGCGGATCGTTCTTCTCTTGGAGGAACTCGACGATGGCGTTGATCTCGTCGTCGGAAACGAAAGCACCTTGGGCACGCACCAGGTTGGAAGTGCCTGGAGGAATGAAGAGCATGTCCCCCTTACCAATCAGGGCTTCGGCTCCGCCGCCATCGAGGATGGTGCGACTGTCGATCTTAGAGGCGACCTTGAAGGAAATGCGGCTCGGCAAGTTGGCCTTAATCACACCGGTAATCACGTTCACCGAAGGACGTTGGGTCGCAAGGATCAAGTGAATCCCAGCGGCACGAGCCAGCTGTGCGATACGGGCGATGCAGGTCTCGATATCGGCAGGGGCGACCATCATCAGGTCAGCAAGCTCGTCGATCACGCAAACGATATAGGGCAACTTCTTACGAGGGATCTCGAAAGCGTCGTCATCGCGGGGCACCTCCATGTTTTGCAGGGCCGCGCGCTCTTCGGGGCTCATGTCTGCATCCATGGCCTCGGCCTTAGCTTGCTCTTCCTTATCCTTGGCAATCTTGGCATTGAAGCCAGCGATGTTGCGCACATTGGTCTTAGCGAAGATCTGGTAACGGTGCTCCATCTCGGCGATCAACCATTTGAGTGCGCCCGGCACCTTCTTCGCCTCGGTGACGACTGGGATCAACATATGAGGCAGCGCATTATACATCTGCATTTCCACCACTTTTGGATCGACCATGATAAAGCGCAGATCTTCGGGGCCCGAGTGATAGAGTAGCGATGCGATAATGGCGTTAATGCACACCGTCTTACCCGAACCAGTCGAACCGGCAATCAGGACGTGCGGCATCTTAGTCAAATCGGTGACCATGGGCTTACCAGTGACATCCTTACCAAGCACGACCGGAATCTCGGCATCGGCATCCGCCCAAGCCTTGGACTCCACGATGTCGCGCATGCACACCGCCAGCGAGATGCGATTGGGCACCTCGATGCCGACGGTGCCCTTGCCTGGGACGGGTGCAAGGATACGCACCGACATGGCCTTGAGGCCAAGCGCGATGTTCTTATCAAGATTCACAATCTTTTCCACACGCACGCCAGGCGCAGGTGTGACTTCATAGCGAGTGATCACCGGCCCGGTATGAATCTCCCCGGGTATGACCTTCACACCGAACTCGTCGAGTGTGCGCACGAGGGCACTCATGGTGCCCGCGTGGTCTTCGGGTGCGATCGTGCTCGCATCGGGGGCCTCGGAGAGCAGGCTCAACGGAGGGAATACATAGTCCCCGCGGCGCTCAGGAATACTGGCCACAGCTTTCTCGGTTTTCTCGCCGCTGATGATCTTAATCGTGGCAGGGTCGAGTGCTGGCTTCTTGGGCTCGGGCTCTGGCTCAGGCTCGGGCGGCTTAGGCATGAGTTTTTTCTTCTTAGGTGCCGCAGCTGCCACACTGCTCGCCGCCAAAGGAGTCGGCGCGCTGCTGAGCAAGGAAGGTTTACGCCCATCATCGGGAAGCTCTTCTTCGTCGTCATCGTCGTCCGTATCAACAACTGCCTTCGCCGCCTGCTTGGCAGGCTTGGCCGATTTTTTTTCTTTTTTGGCGGCCGCTGCGTCCTCTTTCGCCCGTGCTTTAGCCGCCGCGGCCTCTTCTTTAGCTTGGGCTTTGGCCTGTGCGGCTTCCTCCTTGGCGACACGTTTGGCCTCAGCACGCTCTGCTTTACGCGCTTTGCGCACCTCTTTGGACACGGCACGGTTCTCTAAAAATTCGCGGTAGCGCGTTTGCAAATACTCGAAAAAATGGCCGAGATTGTCCGTAAACACCAACAAGGAGCCAATGATGAAGCCCATCAATAAGATCAAAAACGCGCCAAAGGGGCCAATGTAGGGTTCCAAGACCACGGGCCCAATAAATTCACCCACAACTCCACCAAAGCCATTCGAGAGTTGGTTCTCAAACAAACTGCCCGCAGTGCTGCTAGCGGGGCGCATCATCGCAATCAGTCCAGACACGCAAAAGACAGCCAATGGCGAGGCGATTCCAGTCAGCAAACGCTTGCCATGCTCTTGCTGCACCAGCAGACGCACGCCAAACCAGAGTAAGAAAAGTGGCACTAAGAGCACCGCGACACCAAGGAAATGAAAACCAAAGAAGCCGACATAGCTCCCAAACAGACCGACTAAGTTCGGGTCGGTCGGATTAGTCGCATTATATTGCTCGGTGTTATAGTCAAAGACCGAAACAGCGACCAGTGCGGCAATAGTAAATAGCAACAATCCCAGCACTGGGCGTGAGCGTGCTTTACGTGGCTGAGAAACCACTTTTTTCTTTACGACTTTTTTCTTTGCTTTTCGTGCCATGTAAGGGGAGGGAAATTAAACGCAGATGCGTGAATAACAAGATTCGATTGAGTATCGCATTCTCTGGGAAATCCAGCAAGAAACAGTGTTATGGAATTACTGACATTTACTCCACTGTATATGGAACGCGTTTGGGGCGGTCGCGGCCTCGAAGCCAAACTCGGCCGCACACTCCCCGAAGGTAAGGTAATTGGCGAGAGCTGGGAACTAGTCGACCGCAAAGGTGAACAATCCGTCGTCGCCTCAGGAACGCAAGCCGGCAAAAGCATTCGCGAACTACTCGAAAGCTCGGCCTCCGAAATCCTAGGCCCAGGACGCGACGGCTCGCAGCCCTTCCCCATTTTGATCAAATGGCTGGATTGCCAAGATCGACTCTCGCTACAAGTTCACCCGCCCGCCGAAATCGCCCCCTCACTAGGTGGCGAGCCCAAGACCGAGAACTGGTACATCGCGGAGTGCGACGAAGGGGCCTCCTTGATCGTCGGCCTCAAAAATGGCGTGACTCGCGAGCAATTCACTCAAGCGCTGGCAGATAACCAAGCAGAAGACTGCGTGCACCGCTTCCCCGTCAAAGCGGGTGACTCCATCTTAGTCGAAAGCGGCCGCATGCACGCGATCGACGCTGGTAATCTGATCCTAGAGATCCAACAAAACTCCGACACCACTTACCGCGTCTATGACTGGGGCCGCGTAGGTCTGGACGGCGCACCGCGCCAATTGCACATCGAAGAATCACTCAAATCGATCGATTTTGATGACTACGAACCAGAAACACTCAAGATCGTGCCTGGCACGCAAACCTTAGCTGACTGCAAGGAATTCCGCATTCGTAAATTCGAACTTCAAGCGGGTGACGAAGCACTCGAACTGCCCGCGGGTGAAGGTGCACGTTTAATCCACGTCGTCAGCGGCAAGCTGAGCGACCGCCACAGCGGCGCCATACTGAGTAAAGGCAGCAATTACCTGCAGCCCTATGTGACGGGTGTCAGCCTAAGCGCAGAGGAGCCCACCACGCTACTCGTAACAGATCAATTTTAACAAAAAAAGCGCCTCACCGAAGATTCGGTGAGGCGCTCTTATTAAAAAACCGATGCAAAGAAATTAGTGCGAGCAGCCACAGCCGCCTTGCTCTTCTTTGTCGTCGTTGCAGCATTCGCCTTCGCCTTTGCCCTCTTCTGAGCTGCAGCATTCGCCTTCGCTACCTCCGCCGCCGCAGCAACCGCCGCCTTGGTGGATGTGGCCATGTGCCAACTCTTCTTCAGTCGCCTCGCGCACGTCTTGCACAGTCACATTGAAGTTGAGGTGCTTGCCAGCGAGTGGGTGATTGCCGTCGACAGTCACATTGTCTTCTTCGACCTTAACCACACGGACCGACACGGGGCCTTGATCTGTGCTAGCTTGAAATTGCATGCCGACTTCCAGCGTCTCAACACCTTGGAAGCGGTCGCGAGGCACGACTTGCTCTAGTGCGGGATTGGGTGCACCATAGCCATCTTCCGGAGCCACGCGCACTTCGACGGTGTCCCCCGCAGCCTTACCTACAAGCGCAGCTTCGAGACCCGGGATGATGTTTTTGTGCCCATGGAGATATGTCAGAGGTTGTCCAGGCTGAGATTGATCGAGTAATGTTCCTTCGTCGTCTTTAAGCGCGTAGTCCATAGCGACGACTGTTCCTTCTGCGATTTGCATAATATTTGGTATTGGTGTTTCTAATTAGTGGAGAACGGGTAGCGATAGCAGAAAGCGGCGTGGGGTCAAAAGCGAAAGCGATTTATTTATATGCATGGGCTTGGCGGGGCGAACTCACTTGACGCAGGGCGCATAAACAGGGTTTCTTTGGGAAAACTAACCACAGTCCGGCACATGCCCATACAAGATAATCCGCTCTTCCGCCGTCTCCACCAACACGCTCAAAAGCGGCTGGTATTCGATCCTGGTGTCTCTCGCAGCAAGCAACTGCCCGCTTATAAGCGCTACATGCAGCTTGAGAATGTCATGCTGGAACGCATGCACCACAAGGGCGAATCGGGACGCAAGGTCTGCCAGGCGCGTGCCGCCATGATCGACGTGGTGATCGAGAACTTATTTCTCGCCGCGCTGGACCTCTATGCCACCGAGCACGGCGCACTGCCCTGTAAAATGGCGATTTTAGCCACTGGTGGCTACGGAAGACGCGAGCTCAACCCCCATAGCGACATCGATATCATGTTTCTCTATCCCCTCAAAGCGGCGGGGCAAGATTATCAGAAATTCCAAGAAGTCGTGACCGAAGAAGTGCTCTACCCCCTCTGGGACCTCGGGCTTAAAGTCGGGCACGCCTCGCGTAACTCAAAAGAAGTCATCGAAGAGTGCCGTAAAGAGGTACAATCAAAAAATGCGATTCTGGAATCACGCATTATTTGCGGCTCTGAGCCTCTCTATAAAAGTATGCGCAGCCGCTTCGAAGAATTCGTCAAAAAAGAGAACTCTAAAGTCTACATTCAACAACGCTTGCAAGACGAGCTGGAGCGCCACGCGAAATCGGGCAATACCATCTATTTGCAAGAGCCAGACATCAAAAACGGAGTCGGTGGTCTGCGCGATTATCAAAACATCCTTTGGATGGCACACATTAAGTACGGCTTTCGCTCCTTTCGCGATCTGGTAAAAGCCAAGCTACTCCGCGACGACGAGCGCAAAGCCATGGTGGATTCCTACGACTTCTTACTGCGTGCTCGCACCGAACTACACCTGCAAAATCGCCGCCCCACAGATAAGCTGGACCTAGAACAGCAGCCCAATATTGCAGAAAAATTAGACTATCCTCAAAAAAACATTTTTGAACGCGTTGAGTCCTTTATGAAGGACTACTACACAGCTGCCCGCACCATTTACCAGACCAGCGAGATGCTAAAGGAACGCATGGCCTTAGAGGCGGCGACAGGCGAAAAGACACGCATCAGCTTCCGCGAAGCTCTGCGCGCGCACCAGCACCTCCCCATCAAGAAAGTCGAAGGCTTTCAACTGCACGAAAAAGTACTGTCAGTCGACAGCCCCAATGTTTTTAAAGATGATCCCGTACGCCTGATTCGGATCTTTCGCTTAGCACAGCAATTTGGTGCACGCCTGGACCCAGACCTACGCTATCTCATCACGCGATCAATCCCACTGATCGATCATAATATCATCAACAGCAAATCAGCGGCAAAAAGCTTCTGCTCTATTCTACGTAGCCCCGGCGAAGTCTACCCCATCCTCATGCAAATGCATGAAATGGGCGTACTAGGACGCTATCTACCTGAATTTGGCGAGCTCACCTGTATGGTGCAGCACGAATACTACCACCGCTACACCGCCGATGCACACGTACTACGCACGATCCGCCACCTCGATCGTGTATTTAGCAAGCACAACGATGAATACAGTCGCTACGAAAAAGAATTACGAAAAAATGACGACCCACTGCTACTTTACCTAATCCTACTGCTACACGACATCGGAAAAGCCGAAGGCGTTAAAGATCATGATGTTAATGGCGTAAGAATCGCGCAGCCCATCTTAAACCGTTTTGACATCGGTCAAGATCAACAGGAACAAATTCTATTTATTATCCGCAGCCACCTAGAAATGGCACGATTCTGGCAACGGTTTGACCTAGACGATCCCAAGACAGCGGCCTCCTTTGCTGAATTCATCGAAGACCCGCAAAAACTCAGATTTCTATACGTACATACCTACTGCGACGCCCGCGGAACTGCCCCCACCTTGTGGAACAGTTACAAGGATGCCATGCACCGCACACTTTACGTTAGAACACTTGAGCAGTTTGAGGACGACGCAATTATTGAACAAAAGCGGAAGAACCAAATTAACATGCTACACCAACAACTACTCCAGAAGAAACTTGAAGGCATTTCAGAGGAAGAAATTGAAGCCCACTTCAACTTACTACCGGAGCGCTACTTTATCAACACGCACCAAGACGATATCGAACTGCACTTACGCATGGTCCACCGCCTGCTAGACCAGATTCAGTCTGCAGAATCCATGGCCTCGCTCGCTCCGATCATCGACTGGCACGATGATATCGACCTGAGTATGTCGGTAATCGACGTCGTCACCTGGGACCGCGCGGGCCTCTTTTACAAGCTCGCGGGGGCACTGACACTCGCGGGGGTTAACATCGTCAGCACCAAGGCAATCACCCGTAAGGACCATATCACCATCGACACTTTTTATGTAATGGATCCCGACGGGGGCGTTGTTTCCAATAAAAAGGCCCGTGAAGTATTTGAACGCCACCTCCACGAAGCTCTGATCGAAGAAAAAGAGCTGATGCCAGAAATCAACGAGCTGGAAAGCAAGATATTAGCCAAGACTAAGACCAAAGATATGCTCCCCGCTCCCTTCCCACCAAGCGTGGACGTCTATCATGAGCTCTCGCTTAAGCAGACAATTATTGAGGTGCAAGCCAGTGACCGGATCGGCCTACTCTATCAACTCTCTCGCTTGATCACGAAGAAGGGCTTCGACATCGGCTTCGCACGCATTGCCACCGAACGTGGCGTCGCGATGGATACTTTCTATATCAAAAACGACCAGAGCGAAAAAGACAGCTACACAACCTCACTACTAGAACTGCGCGAAGAGCTCGACAAAATAGTCAAAGAATAGAATCGTCTCCTACATGGACGAGCCAGCAAACGAGCAAACCGCGATCGATTCACTCTATCGCATCAGTAGTTTAGTATCCGATACAGAAGAACCTAAGGTTGCGCTGCGTCTGATTCTAGACGAAATCGTCAAAGTACTTAAGCCCAGTAGCGCGTCTATTTCCTTAATTAATCCAGACACCAAATGTCTGGAGCTTGAAGCGTCTTATGGGCTACCAGAAGACTGGAGCAACATGGAGTTGGCCCTCGGACAAGGGATCACCGGCTGGACTGCACTCCATGGCCGTGCACTCATCGTAGGCGATGTACGAGAAGAACCTCGTTACATCTCCGTGCGCTCCAGCGTGCGCTCTGAGATGGCCGTCCCCATGGAAGACCAAGGCATGGTGATTGGCGTCGTCAATGTCGACAGCGAGCAAATGCACGCCTTCGGCGACTCTGCACTTAAGATTCTCACCTTACTGACCAACGAAGCCACACGCGTGGTGTCACGGTTATGGATGATTAAACAGCTCCGCACCAAGGCCAACCAGCTGGAATCTTTGGTCGACATGAGCCAACAACTAGTCGGCGAGCTCGACAGCGACGAGCTCATGGAAGCACTCACGCGCCAAACGCGCCAACTGATGGACTGCCACAGTAGCGCCCTATTTTTGCTCAACCATGACAATGACGAGTTACACCTACACAGCTTCATCAACGCTTCAGGCGCAGTCGCTGAAGAACTCGTGCTCCCCCTGGAGGATAGTGCACTCGGGGCGACCATACACCGCCGCAAACAAATTGAGGTACACGACCTAGCATTCACCGAGGAAAATGACTTCTTGCGCACAATTCAGCGTGAAGGGCTCATTTCGATGCTCGCCTCTCCCATCATCTTTGGCGATGAGGTGATCGGAGTCATTATTGCCTATACGGACCATCCACACCGTTTCAATAACGACGAGAAAAATGCCTTCACGACCCTCGCAGGCGTGGGCGCAATCGCGATCCAAAATGCACGTCACTACTCCCGCATCTTTGCCAGCGAAGAATCCATGCGGCGCAATGAGAAATTGACTACACTTGGCATGCTGGCCGCAGAGATCGCACATGAGATCCGGAATCCCTTAACCGTAATCAAACTGCTCTTCGACTCACTCGATTTACAATTCACTAAAGAGGACCCTCGTCGCACCGACGTGCAAGTCATCGGCGAAAAGCTCAACCAACTGGAAGAAATCGTCGAGCGTGTGCTCAGCTTTGGCCGCACACGCGAAGGCATGCACACACGCCAAGATCTCAGCGGTCTAATCAACGACACCCTCAAGCTGGTCCGCCTCAAGTTGCATCAACAAAAGATCTATCTACAGTTTAACCCACCCGCGAAGAAAATACTAGTTGCGGTCAACAAGGGCCAAATTTTGCAGGTTTTGCTCAATTTAGTGCTGAATGCCACCCAAGCCATGCCCGAAGGCGGGCGCATCCAAATTGAAGCTTCGGCCGACGAATCCAATGCGCACCTAACGATCGCCGATAATGGCGGCGGCATTCCGGAAGCCATTCAAGCTGACATCTTCGAATCTTTTCTGACCGACCGCCCCGATGGCACGGGTCTCGGTCTCTCTATTAGCAAACGCATCCTCCGCGACCACCGCGGCAACATCGAGCTCGCCCACTCCTCTTCCGAGGGCACGACTTTTCGCCTGCAACTCCCACTCGCTTAGTCACTGCCCGAACTCAAGCTCAGCCCATCAAACTCGACGCGGCTTCAAACTAAAGAAGCGAATCTTGCGCAGGCCAAACCAAGTCATGCGCAACAGAATCCATCCGTGTCGAAAGCGAGAAATATTGGTATCACCATAGGTGCGATCCCGGTAACGCACCAGAATATCACGAATACGTAAGTCTAACATTGAGCTGCCAAAAAGCAGATTAAAATCTCCAAAAGGATCAAAATCTCCCAAAACTTCAATGCGCTCAAGTAAGCGTTCGTAATCGCTACGCAGCATCATTTTGGTACCACATAGACTGTCTTTAATCGGCTGCCCCAACACAAAGCTTAACGAAGCCGCGAAGAATTGATTACCTAGCAAATTAAGAAAACGCATCGCCTGTGATTCCATCGGATACACTAAGCGGCAACCATTAGCAAACTCACACGCACCGGATGCGATCGCATCGTAAAATTTGGGCAGATCTTCAGGCGGCGCCGTCAAGTCCCCGTCTTGAATCACCAATACATCCCCCTTGGCCACCGCGAAACCTGCAAATACGGCATCCCACTTCCCCTTACCAGGCTGTTGTAAATATTGCACACGATGGGGGCCCTTATAGGCGTCCACTTCGCGCTGAATCACCTCCCAGGTGTCGTCCACACTGTTGCCTTCGACAAAAATAATTTCCGTCTGCTTCCCTAGAATCGGAATACGCTCCAAGGCGGCCCGAATATTGCCGGATTCATTACGCGCTGGCACGACCACCGAGCAACTGATCTCACCTTCGATTGTGGGCTTCACATTCAGTCGAGCACGAATCGCTAGGGTCATTCCGAAATTCCGAAAGATAGGCAGGCGCACCAGAAAGCTATTACAAAATGCAGAGAATAGTGGTATCCGGAACGGCAGTAATTGTTCGGTGCCAGAATTAATGACCTCGAAGTCATTCAATTCCAAAATATTCTGCAAGTCCACAGAACTGAGCCAATTACTCAGCGGCTGACGAGTCGCCCAGCCCACCCTCTGGGCGATCGACAACAGAGGCTGCCAAGAGTGGTTTAATGAAGTTATGTATATACGAGTCCGCGAATGACAATGCTTTCGTAATTGAGCAATGCAGGCGTGCACATCTGGTAGATAACCCACTAGATAATCCAGAATCACGACGTCGAACTTCTCGCCTAAATCAGTCGAATGCAGATCGCCGACCACGAACTCAAGGTTACTGGCGGGATTCTTGATCTTTGCCCGCTCAATCATTTTTGGGCTCAAATCCACGCCCAACCCGCGAGATGGCTTGAGAGCAGCTAACAGATCTCCATGCCCACAGCCAAACTCTATCACCCGCAGCCCAGGCTCGACGTGAAATTGAAAATAGCCACTCAACTGCGAATAAAACCCACGCTGACGTCTTCGAGCCTTGGCATCATTATCCGAAATCCAGTCAAAATGGTCTGTTAAATCTACTTGTCGCATATGGTGACTCGAAACAAAGTCTATGATCCACATGCAGTGCAATACTTTCCCTTAAGCTCAAAGCTCGCCTTGCCCCATCAGGTCAATGACTTGCCAAAAATACACTACTTAGCGTTCTAGCTGTAGGATAAAATAATCGTACCAATGCCTCTTAAGACTAAACATAAAATCTTGCTCGCATCCTTCGCATTCCGCCTAGTCCAGATGACTCGGAACTTATTGGGCAAGCCCATGCAGGGCACATTTAAACGCAACACCTTCAACTGGCAACTCGACTTAAGAGAGGTCATCGACTTTATGATTTATATCTCCGGCGGCTTTGAAAGCTACCTGAGTCGCTTCATTCGACTAAATGTCCGTGAGGGAGATGTGGTGATGGATATCGGTGCCAACATAGGAGCCCATACGCTCACGATGGGACAAAGCGTCGGTTCTAAGGGGCGTGCTTATGCAGTCGAAGCGACTGACTACGCTTACCAAAAACTAAATACCAACGTCTCGCTAAACCCTAAAATCGCGCCGCAAATCACAGCCATCCATTGCGTCCTACAAGCCAACACGGCAGACGCGAGTGATTTACCCGACATCGGTAACGCCATCCACTCCAGCTGGCCCTTCCAATCTACGGACGAGCGCCATCCATCTCACCATGGAGTGCTGAAATCACTCGGCATCGCCGATCGCTCTACCTTGGATCAGCTCGTAGAAAGGGAACAAATCACACAGTTGGACCTAGTGAAAATCGACGTCGACGGCCACGAGTGGGATGTGCTTTCAGGGGGCGCTTCCACATTCCAACAACTACGTCCCGTGATTTTGATGGAGCTCGCGACCGATTATAATGAATCGGAGCATGCCCGTGGCTTCAAAAGCATTCATCGCTTCCTGACTGATCTGAACTATACCTTCTACGATTTTAAGGGCAAAGCCTTACCAACTAAGCCCCAAGCTCTCGCCGCGACGATCCCTCCTGGTAGCAGTCGCAACGTGGTCGCCCTTCCGAACGCTTCAAGAAGCATACAATATCTGTAAATACCCCAGACCGGCATGTCTCTTACACGTAAATCAATGCTTCAGCTCATACTGGCGATCACCGCTTCGGCTGTCGCATTGCTGATCCCTCTTCAGATTGCCACAGAATCGCAAAACGTTCTTTTCGTAAAAAATTACAGCTACTGGGCACTGGCAGCCACCAGTCTTCTTTTCTTGTGTTTTTTGGTTCAATCGCGCCCCATCAGCTCTTGGGACGAGTTAAAACTAAAAACCAAAAAGCATACGCTCGGGATACTGGTTATTTTTGCGGCGACCGCGTATCTACACCTGCATGTAGATCGAGGATTTAAGATTCTAAATGATGAACCCGTAATTAGCTCAACCGCTAAGAACATGTATACCGACCACATCTCTTACGTGCCAGTGGTCACGCATGTGGTCAGCGGCCGCGAGATTACCAAGATAGGCTTCGTCGACAAGCGACCTGGATTCTTTCCTTTTGCACTCTCAATCGTACATAGCTTAACAGCTTACCGTCCTGAAAACGTTTTTTGGCTCAACTCAGCCCTCACCTGCCTGCTGCTAGCTCTAGTCTATTTAATAGTGAATCGCAGCGTCGGAAAGCAATACGGCATACTCAGCGTATTGCTCCTGAGCAGCTTACCTCTACTCGCTCAGAATACCAACGGCGGCGGTTACGAACTCATGAATCTCTGCCTCATTAGTGGGCTAGCGCTTTCAGGGCTCAACTATTTACGCAAACCCGACACCGAAGGACTCAACCTACTGATCATTACCTCCATCCTGTTGGCCAACAATCGCTACGAATCGATTCTATACGTAACAGTCCCAGCGATGCTTTTCCTAATAAAAACTTATCGCGAAAAGTCTCTATCGCTCACTTGGTTCAGTATATTTAGCCCCTTGCTACTCATCGTCCCCCTATCGTCATACGATGTCTTTCAAAGCAATCCCACATTCATTCAGACTAGCAGCGAAAACTTCTTCAGCTTGCGGCACTTAGCAGAAAACTTGGCACATGCTATCGCCTACCTATTTGAAACAAATGCCACTGAATCCAACTCTATCCTACTCAGTACGAGCGGTATAATCGCGAGCCTTTTTCTCGCACTCCAAGTCGTTCGCCGCTGCAAGTTTTTCATCCAGCAGGATACGGGCTTAACGGTTCTGTTGTGCATTTCGCTAGTCGTTGCAGTCAACACAACACTCGCCCTTTGTTGTTATTGGGGCAAGTGGACCGATCCGACAACATCACGCTTCTCGCTCCCCTTCCAACTCTTCCTAGTATTTAGCATACCGCTGGTATTAAAATACGATTTTAAACGCACATCTCCGCCGGCATGGATGACAGTCGCCGTACTATTTTTTATCGTCAGTATCACTAGCCCACATTCCGCAGCGCTGAATCGACAGAAGGATTTGGTGAGTATGAACACTCTCACTCAATTAATTGAATGGGTGCAAAGTCAGCCTGCAGACGAAGCCAACCTATATATTAGTAGCCATTCAATAGCGCTCGCCCTCTACGGCAATGCATCCATACCCATTGAATTGGCCAACTCAATGCCTGAAAGAGTCATCTGGACAAGTGAAGCTTCAATATACAAGCAGGTCTACGCGGCTGAGCTACTATACAACGATGGAAATAATTCTTATCCAAGCACTGAGCGTGCCCTCAGCTCACGATTCATCACACAGACGGTCCACGAAGAATTGATTGATATTAATCTGCGACTACGAATCGTAAGAATACTAGAGGTGAGCCCATCTCTAGCAGCACCAGCAAACTCCTTGAAAAACCTACCCGCTGCCTCGCCAGATCCGAATGCATCGCCACTTGAGCAGGAAGCTTACTTGTATCATTCACTCCCGCTTCCCCAATAATACGAGGCAATCTCGGCCCCCTTCAACACCTAAAGACTTGTGCTACCCAATCGAAAAAAGTTTGGTCCTAATAGATATGTCTTTTGTAACCTCGGTTCTCGCCTGTCCTAAGCTCGTCGAAAGGGGAACCGGGGCGATACCGATCGCCCCCCCGAAACAAAGTTTCGAGGCTACGCAAAGCCCAAGCTGATAGATCATATATTCTTAGAAGTGGTATGAATCATACCACTTTTTTTTCGAATCGGCATCACTGGTATTCCCTGCAGCTAGACACAAAAAAAGCCGCCTGAAATCAGGCGGCTAGAAAGTTAAAAAAATAACTAAGTAAGTTGATTAGAATTCAACTGAAACGTCGCCAGGAGCACCACCTGTTGCACTGATGTCGGTGCCGCTAGAAATGGTAGCGTCGTATGTTTCGCCAGCAACTGGGTTCAGAGTCTTAACATACTTGTCTTGACCAACAAGCTCAGCAGTTTGCACTTCAGTCAGACCGTTCTCGATGAAGTATTGGTCTGCAGCAGAAGCAAGTTGGCGAAGGTTATTTGTGATGGCCTTAGTTTGTGAAGTTTCACGAACTTTTTGGAAAGCAGGAATCGCCATAGCAGCGAGAAGACCGATGATAACAACAACGATCATGATTTCGACGAGTGTGAACCCTTTTTTGTTTTGTGTGCTCATAATGATATTAGTTTAGTATAATGTATTATATATTCTGTCGGGAAGAATTCCCCGAGCATCACAAACAAAAGACAAAAGTACGAAATACCCAAGTAAAAACGATGCAGCCCAAAGGTTTAACAAAGTTTTTAACAAAGAAGAATAGCCTACCGAAGCCCTCCCCCCGAGATTAACGATCAGAAGGTTCGACATCGGGATAATGCGTCGCAAATACCATCTTCCCGCCCGAGGAAGGTACCACCGAGTCCACTTCAACCCGGACCTCATGTCCGATCCACTTACGCGCGTTATTGACCACCAGCATCGAGCCATCTGGCAGGTAACCAATCGCTTGGCCCGAATCCTTACCTGGCCGAACAAGCTCCACATTGACCCGCGTACCGACAGAGACCTCCTGGTTGAGAGCTTTGACTAAAGAGGTGATATTTAACCAATCCACACCATGAAACTCCGCCATTTTGGCTAAATTGTAATCTGTAGTCAGCAATTTAGCGTTCATCGACTCCGCAATATAAACCAACTTAGAGTCCACTGCTTTACGATCAGGCACGGAGCTCTCATGGATACGTAAATCGACATGCTTCATCTTACGAATGCGATTGAGCACATCCAGGCCTTTACGCCCTTTTTCCTTACGTGCCGTTTCACTCGAATCAGCCACAACCTGCAATTCATCCAGCACGAAACGGGGAACCACCATCGCATAGCCAAACCACCGGCTTTCACAAATCGCAGCAATGCGTCCGTCAATCAATGCACTCGTATCCACCACAACGATCGAAGACTCTACATTTTGCGCACTAAAACGGACATATGGAATGACAAGGTTGAACTCGTCTCGACCGCGTAGAGCCACCACGGTCGCCAAATACATCGAAATCACATAAAGCGCTAGACGTGATAAAAACAAAGTTTCGGCCAAATCAGGATCAGCTTCAAGCGGCTCAAACAAAGGCGAGCTAGAGATCAAATAGGCAATCAAGCCCCCCACGGCTAAACCGAAAGTAATCGCTGATAGCCCACGCAGTGAAAAGCCCTCCAGCATAACATCGGTCAAAATGACAAGAACAGCCAAACTGATACCAACAAAAAGCACCGGCATCAAAGTCCAACCGTCAGTGACGTAACTCAACAGTACACACCCCAACACACTGACGATCAGGAAGAAAATTCTAACAATTATGATTGTTTTATTCATATCACAAACAAGGGGCTAGGAGCCATCAAAACTGATCACCCCCGTCAGCCAAAGTAGTAAGAAAGGCAGCAGCATCAGGACCGCCATCGCGATATAAATAAAGCGCACAGCGCGCCGCGCCTGAGGCGGCAGCTCGCGATGTCTCGGGGCTGGATCGTTCGATTCCATCTGCTATAGAGAAGACATCTAAGCAAGCTTAGCAACGAGAAGTTAACAGGAAAACTCGGTTTTTAATCAACTTTTACAACAACGCGAAAGCCCGTCAGACGATTACGCTCACCGCGCGGCGCCTCGCGAATGGGCACGCTAAAGATAGACTCAAGCCGATCCTGGGCATGCCCCCCAATGTGGCGCGCGTCTTCAGTATCGAAGCGATCAATCGACTCCAGCCACTCACTCACATTTCCCAATAGATCATAGAAACCACTAGCAAAAGGCTTCTTAGTCGCCACTGCTTGCGGCACACTTTCTGCATTCGAAACACTCCAAACCAGGTCTTCTAATACGACGTAGCGTAAAGGCCCCAATGCCTGTCGAAACTCATGCTCCGTCGGCAACCGTACCGAATCCCCCAAGATCCAAGTCAGCCGTTCGCAGAAGTTCTTGGCCTCCACCCAGCTTACAGAATCCACTGGACGCACATCTCCCTTATTACGGCTAGGGTTGGTCCCCATAATGAGCGAGTACAGCGCCTGTGGCACCTCCGTCCGCAGCATACGCCAACCATCGACTTCAGGGATCGGAAGCAGAGCGTCATAAATACGGTCCTGAATAAAGCCTAAGTCATTTTGAACGAGATTCAAATAACGAACCTTCAACTGAAGATCCTCGTCATTAAGCGAACTCCGCGGGAAGGCCTCCTCCATCTGCTTAATGTCACGTCGCAGCGCCGCAATAACTTCTGCAGCCTCGTATGTGCGACGCTCAGCCAGCAACTTTTTCATCAAATCATGATTGCGCTCAATCTCGAGCCCGAGCTCGAAACTTTCGGCCGTCTGACTCTTACGCTGATACTCTGAGACACGCTCCGAGGAAGCATACGGACTGTCACGATAGGCCTCATTCAACTGACGCTGCAGTCGAGAGGCTTCTAAGTAGAGTGCGGCCGCTTCCAAATTCTCATTCGCCGCACGTCGCTCATCCGCCAACTGCACAACTCGCTGCACTTCCACGTAACTCTGTCCTGACCGAATCCCGACCAACTTCACGCGCAAACGCTCTAATCGAGCTACGCTGGACTGATTGGTGCCGCGGTATTCACGGTTCAACTGATCCTGCAGCGCCATCGCTTGCTGCAAGCGCTCTTCTGCCGCCCCCCACTCCTTAGCCTCAATAAAGACATCGGCTTCTTCTTCCAGCTCAAGACTTCGCTGCAGCAGAGGCACCGCCATCAAATAACGCGCCTGTCGTTCCAAACGGGTGGCACGTCCCACATCGTAGGCAGAACTCTCAGGAAAGCTCTCATTTACCTGTCGCTGCTTTTGATAAGCTTCACGGAACTTAATCCGCGCATTCTCATAATCCTTCTCTGCCACCAAGGCCACTGCTTCCCCTTCGAGATCCAGACTCTCTAAGCGCAGCGGCTCTGCGGCCAAATTATGATAACGCTCCCTCAAATTAACCAGCCTCTTTTGCGCTTCAGAGTCGACTCCCGAGATCTGCGACAGATACGACTCCTGCTTATCAAGTGCCCCCTTTAAAAGTAAGATGTCCTCAGCTTCCGGAGCCCGCAGCGCAAGCGCATCCTCAAACTGAGACTCTAAGGCCAAGCTCTCCGCTTGCAAAGCCTTGACCGATTCCGGCACTTCCAAGCTGTAATCAAAATTACGATAATCAACATCCTTAGGCCCGAGTTGGCTCAAGAACCAAAAACCACCTAAAACCGCGAGTGCGAGCACGACGATTAACAGCCCGAAAACGAACTTTTTAATGCCATTCGATTGATGAGGAAGGTGTCGCTTAGAAGACTTCTTAAATTTTGCCATAAGTAAATTGGGGCTGGCGCTGTAAAAATTGCCTGCCTTAAATGACTCGCAGCTACCGACGCCGCAAGGCTAAAGGCACAGAGACGCACTCTTGATCATCCAGCTGCAGAATTATTTTGTCATCTTCATCCATGTTTCAACAAATTACCATACTTGGACCTGGCCTTTTGGGCGCATCCCTCGCACTGGCACTTAAAGAGCGTGGGCTCTGCCAGCGCATACATGCATGGTCCCGTCGAGCTGAAACGCGCGCTCAAGCACTCGACACGCAGTGGTGCGACGCTGTATTTGAGCAAGCTGAACTGGCCTGTGCCGAGAGTGAACTGGTCGTAATTTGCACCCCCGTTGAAACCATCGTCCCTCTACTAGAAAAAGTCGCGCCTGCCCTCCCACCAAACTGCCTCGTGACCGATGTAGGCAGCACCAAAAGTCTGATTTGCCGCGAGGCCCGCGCCACCGAGGTGAATTTCATCGGCTCCCACCCAATGGCTGGCTCGGAACGCACTGGTATGGCACACGCCCGCGCAGACCTCTTTGAAGGCGCCGCCTGCATCCTGACCCCAGTCGATCCAGCCTCAGACATCACAGGTCTGCAACAACTCTGGCAAGCCATTGGCATGCAAGTCACCATTTGCAGCCCAGAACAGCACGACGAAATCGTAGCCCACATTAGCCACCTGCCCCACCTGCTCGCCTCCAGCCTCTGCAGCTACCTAGCGGGAAAAGATCCTGACTGGAAGCAACTAGCTGGCGGAGGCCTACGAGATAGCACACGTGTGGCCGCGGGCGATCCCACCTTGTGGAAACAAATCCTCGAACAAAACCGTGAAGAAGTCTTACGCGCCATCGATGGCTTCGAAAACGAACTCCACTCCCTCAAAGCGGCCCTACTCAACCAAGACAGCCCTGCCCTCATCAAACAATTAGAACGCGGCAAACAATACCGCGATCAACTCTAGCTCATCGCCCCGAACTTGGCACACAAGCTTATCACCGCACCGCGCATCTTATATTCCGCAGCTCAACGACATGTCCGACCCACTACCAATCCAGCCTTTCACACAAGCCGTCGATTCCAGCATTGAGCTGCCCGGCTCCAAGAGCATCACCAACCGTGCACTGATCCTCGCCGCACTGGCAAACGGCACCACCCGTCTCGAAGGCGCACTCTTCAGCCGCGATACCCGTATCATGCTAGCCGCGCTGGAGACACTCGGCTTCCAAGTCAGCGCCGACGAAGCGGCCCACACCATTACCGTACGCGGCGAAGGCGGCTCCATCCCCGTCAAAGAAGCGGAGCTCCACATTGGCAACGCTGGCACGGCGGCACGCTTTCTCACTGCCTTTCTCGCACTCGCCGAAGGCGGCAGCTACAAGCTCGACGGCGACCCCGCCATGCGCGAGCGCCCCATGGCGGGCCTGCTCGACGCACTAGTCGCGCTCGACGCTGCAGAATTTGAATTTCACGGTGAAGCGGGCCATTTCCCTTTCACCCTCAAAGCCAAGGGCTATCGCGGTGGCTCGGTCGAGGTCGACGCCAGCAGCAGCAGTCAAATCCTATCCGCACTGCTCCTCTCCGCCCCCGCTGGCAGCGCCCCCACCACGCTCAGCTGCCCCAACGTGCGCCCCTTCTATGTCGCGATCACACTCAAACTGCGCGAAGCCTTCGGCGCCCAAGCTCTCGAAGCCGACGACACCGGCAGCTACACCCTGGAGCCCACTCAATACAGCAGCCCCGGCAGCTACGCCATCGAGCCCGATCTCTCCGCAGCCAGCTACTTTCTGGCACTCACCCTGATCCAAGGCGGCACACTCAAAATCCCCAAGGTCGGCAACGATCCGCTGCAAGGCGATGCCCACTTCGTGGACGTGCTCAGTCATCACGGCTTGCGCGTGGATGCCGAGAACAACGAATGGACCGTTGCCTGCACCGATCCGCGCGACATCCAGCGCGGCCACCGCGAGATCGACTTCAACACCATCTCCGACACTTTTCTGACCTACGCGGCGATCGCTCCCCTACTCGGCGGCTCCGTGCGCATCTGCGGCATTGGGCACACCCGCCTACAAGAGACCGACCGCATCGCCGGCATGGCTGCGGAGCTCTCCAAGCTGGGGCAACTCGTCAAAGAAGAGCCCGAGGCCCTCACCGTATCGATCAAGCCCAACGAACTACGCGCCCGCGCACTCAAGGCCCGCAACGAGGGCAAACTGCTGACCATAGACACCTACGAGGACCACCGCTTCGCGATGAGTTTCGGCATCCTCGGCAGTTTCGACCTACTCGAAGACGGCCAGCCCTGGCTGGCGATCAACGATCCCGCCTGCTGCGGTAAAACCTTCCCCAATTTCTTCGAGGCCCTGGAGACGATGCGTGCAGCCAGCAGTTAAACGAACAATCTAGAGCAGCCATTCTCCATCAATGCCTATGCTCATAGAGCATAGAACCTAGCTGCCGAGCCACTTCTCAGACGCGGTGTTCACCCATGCGTCGCTTATTGACGGCCCAGAGCCTTCGCAGGCAGACTCAACAATCAGGCACCCGCCTTTTTCGCGTATTTCTTCGCGACCTTTTTCTTGGCCGCCTTCTTTTTAGGCGCGCCTTTGCCTAATTTGACTTCGACCACGACTTGATTCGCGGTCTTATTCTCGCGCACCTGAAAGAGGTCGATTGCTCGAAACAGATCGCTCAGCTTCTTAAAGCCATAGGTTCTATGATCAAAGGGCCCTTGATTGGTGATATACGAGCCCACCGGTCCTAAGCGCGCCCAGCCCTCGTCATTCTCAGCCGCCTTCACCGCAGAACGCAGAATATTCATAAGCTTGGTATTCTGCTTCAATTGCTCAACGGAGTCCGCCTTCAGTTGAGCTTGAGCGGCTCCCGCCTCAGCCTCTTCTAAATAGAAGAACTTCGTGCAGCTTGAAATAAAGGGCCCGGGCGTGTTCTTGCCGCCGAAGCCGAAGACTTGTTTGCTCTCTTCTCGCAAGCGCATGGCCAGCGGGGTGAATCTAATTATGTGGGGTATCCATAGGCTGCAGATTGAGGCACGAACGTCCCCAAAACGAGACTATTTATACCTGACGGCGGCGCAACACGAAGCCAGCGATCGCTGGCTATACCACAGAACCAGAGTCTAGCAATTCGAGAAGAAGGCCTAAGTCCACGATGCCTTACAACGCTTGCTCGATCGAGCGGATGTAGCGGGCGACGCCTGTGCGGGCTTCTATTTCCTGCGCGGCGCGCAGATGCTTGAGCGCCGCGGCAAAGTCGTCGCGGGCCACTTCGAGGCGACCAAGGGCGACTAAGGCATCGACCTTGTGCTCGGGCAAGGATTGGGCACGCTGCAAATAAAATACGGCTTCTTCGTAATGCTCGGCTTCGAGTTCGAGCTCGGCAATCAACAATAAGGCCTCGCCTTGTAAGGGGTTGCGTTCCACCAATGGCTTTAAGACGGCCATGGCTGCGGCGGAATCGTCACTGCGACGCTCGATTTGCGCCTCGGCGAGGGCGAGCTGATCTTGTTGCTCCGGCGTGAGTGTCGCGGGCAAGCGTTGTTGCAAATCTTGCAAATAGACCCGCGACTCGGCGATGAGGCCGCGACCGATCAAATAATCAAGTGGCTTGAGCGCGGAGGTGACATTGAGCTCGCCGGGCTGAGCTAAGCCGGCCTGATAGGCCTGCAGCGCGGGCCGATAGTTCTCCGCGCGTAGATACAAGTTACCGAGCAGAAAGCGACTGTCGCGGGAGCCGGCGCCCATGCTGTGCACGACTTCGAGATTCGCAATCGCCTCGTCGTAGCGCTCTAATTGTAAAAAGGTATTGGCCTGCAGTAACCATGTGTCGGGCACGGTGGGTTGCTCGGCGATCAACTCTTCGAAGAGCGCGGCGGCTTGGCGATATTGCCCGGTCTCAAGCAGCGATTGGGCTTCGCCGCGACGGAAGTCGACGCTGTCGGGCTTAAACATACGCGCCATTTGATAGGCACTGAGCGCGCTCTGATATTTGCCTTCGGTCAGGTAAGCATAGCCTAACAAACCATAGCTCTGCGCATCGCCCCCGCCCAGTGAGATGACTTTCAGCCAAGCGGTGATGGCTTCGGGGTAGCGGTTGTTCTGCACATAGATCAAGCCGAGCGTGCGATAGGCACGGCGAAAATCAGGAAAAGCTTTGACTGCCATGCGCAAATTTTGCTCGGCCTGTCCATAGCGGCTGGTCTGGTAATACAAGCTGCCCAACAGAAAGCGAAAGGCGGGGCTCGACTCATTATTCAAGGCCGACTCCAGCACTTGAATCGCCTGCTGGGGGTTATTGCGTAGAAAGGGCTCCACCCGTACAAACAGCGGCTTGTCCTGAACGCTCACGCTAGGCTCGAGCTCGGAGAGCATGCCGTAATTGCCTAAAAAGCGCTCACGAAACTCGGCGCTGCCGGGACTGGAATCGGTCAGCTGAAAAGGGACGGCCGCATGACTCAAGGACAGAGTGAGTAGCGAAGATACAAGATATAATGTAGAGAAGCGTTTCATAAGGATTGATTCTTAATTTTGCAGCACAAGTGGGAACAAGCCGCGCACGGTTTGCGGCACGCCACCGACCATCGGTTTGGTAAAGCGGGCACGGGCGATGATCTTTCTGGCAACCTCCTCCAGCTCGACATGAGTCGAGGACACAATGCGCCGCAACTTGGCGGAGCCGTTGGGTAGGATGTCGATCTCGACGATCACCTTGCCCTTGTCCACACCTCTACGCGCCAAATTGGGAGGAAAACGGAAGTTGGGTGTATTGACGAGGCGCGGCACTTCGGGCAGGTCGTCGAAGCTGAACATCTTTTGAATGTCAGCAATGGTATCGGTCTGCATCTGCAAGCTGGGCATCGGCGCGCCCATTGCGATGGCATCGGCATTACCGGGGCTCAAGTCCACATCCAACAGGGGCAAATCAATCGGCGTGGGCTCACTCGGCATATCCTGCACCACCTGTTGTGGCTCGGGCGGAGGTGTTTCTTCGGGTAGTGGAGGTGTCGCTGGAGGCGGCGGCAGGGCGCTCAACTGCATCTCGCGCACCATCAGATGTGGTGGCTTGGGCGAATTCAACATTTGCGTAAGAGGGATCAACAAGAACAGTAGCACCGCCAAGAGACAGGCGCCCCCGATCGCGAGATAGGGCGCCCACTTCCAATTTTGCCTGGGAAATTCTTGTGACATTATAAATTCAGTTTTCAGCGCTCCAGTCTTAGTGCGTCGTGGCCATGCTGATACGCTTGGCACCGGCTAGCAGCGCGGCATCGTGTACCTTGGTGTAGAGCTCGATCGAGACGGCCTTGTCCACTTGCACGATCACGGGCATCTCATCGCTTTTCAGTAATCGCTGCACCGTGCCACGCACGCCACTGAGCCCGATCTCGCGGCCGCCATATACGACGTTGCCCTCGGATGTGATGGCGATGAGGATTGAGTTTTTTTCCAACATGCTGGCCGAGGCGGCCTGCGGACGGCTGACCTCCACGCCGGTCTCTTCCACGAAGACGGTCGTCACAATGAAGAAAATCAGCAAAATGAAAACGATATCGATCAGTGGAGAGACATTGATCTCTTCACTCTTCGTTTCAGAAGCATAGAGTAAGCGGCGACGTTTCATGATTTACTTTTTGATTTTCCGATGGCGGCCTTAAAGCGTTCGAGTTGCGCCGGCACGGGACAGTCGGCGCGCAGGGCCAGCCGTGTATTATAGCGCTCCAAGCGGGCGATCGCGAGCACCAGGGCGTTGCGGCGCTGCACAATCAGCGAAAGGATGACGATGGCGGGGATCGAGATAATGAGACCGGTCTGGGTGGTGATTAATGCCTCTGAAATACCTGTCACAATGCTATCGAAGCGGTTGCCCGCGACCACCAGCATACCGTCAAAGGTCGACAGCATACCTGTCACCGTGCCGAGCAGGCCCAGTAGCGGACCGGCTGTGATAATGATGCCTAGAAAACGTATCCGGCGATCCACGAAGGGTAGATACTCGTTGCGCACAGCTTCAAAATGACGCCGCACCTCCTCAGCACTCAGCGCCCCGTAGTTGACCAGCTTGCGCGCTAAGACCACCGACTCTTCCTGTGAGCGGGCAAGGGTGCTCGCATCCAAGTTATGAATACGCCCCTTAAGCAGAAAGTGAAAGTGCACGCGGCAAAATAGATTCAACGCGGTGGCATAGATAAAAATGGTCAAGAGCAGTAGCGGCAGCATCAGCCAGCCCCCGCTGGACCAAATGCCGAGGGCGTAATCGAGCAAATCCACCGGAATTTTCTCCGGTGCATTCGATTCGAGAACTGCGAGTATTCCAAACATAGCGAACAATCTTACTCAGGCTTGCTGCGGGAGAGGCCATTGACGAAAGTCACAGCCGTCTTCTCCAGGCGTGCCATGATACCAGCCACCTTGCGTGAGAGCATCGCATGCATCACCAAGGCAGGGATCGCGAGAATCAGACCGAGCTCGGTGGTGATCAGCGCTTCCGAGATACCAGAAATCAGGGGCTTGGGATCGCCCGCACCGAAGACGGTCATCAGGCGGAAGGTTTTAATAATCCCCGTCACTGTGCCCAGCAGCCCCAGCAAGGGTGCCGCCGCGGCGGTGACTGCGATCACATTGAGAAAGCGCTCCAGCTTCGGCTGTGTGGTGAGCATGGCCTCATACATCACCTCCTCGACCATCTCGGTCGATTCGTCGGCATGTTCGACGGCCATGACCAGCATTTCACGCGTGGGCTGCGGCTGCGCCTTCGCAAGCTCTAGGGCGGCTGGCTTCTCGCCTGCGCGTAAGTGCTTGATAATATCGTGGATGACCAGTGGCTGCGGATGACGCACCGAGAAGACTTGCAGTGCTTTGAAAATCGACACGACCGTGGCCACGAGGGCGAAGGCGAGGATTGGATAGACCCAGACACCGCCCTTGACCAGGTGCTCGGGAATGCTGTCCTTGGCTTGCTCGACTGCGAGCGCGTCGCCCAAGGTGGGATCGACCGGCAGCTGGCCAGAGCCGGAGGACAGCACGGTAAAGATCTCTCCGGCCGCCTCGTCCTCCAGAGGGTGCAAATCTGCACGCTCGGAGCGTGAGGCGAGTGCGAAGCCGGCGGTGGATTGATCACTGGCTCCAAAGTAGAGCAAGGGGCCCACCTGCACGAAATCCCCAGCGAGCAAGGTGCCCTCTGGCGTGAGCGCATTACCGGCATAGATTTGCCCGCCCAGCAGTGACTCCAGCTGCTGCAGCGAATCCGCCATCAGCGTCAAACCAGCGGCCAGCTTGTCCGCCTCACTGGCATCGGCATTTTCAAGATATAGATTATACTCACGGATGCTCTCGCCCACCGTCTCCAGCTCGCCTACCGAGAGCGCGGCCTCGTAATTGGCCAAATAGCTAGGCATCAAGGTGCGTGTCACATAGTCGACTTCGCGCTGACGCCCGGTCACCCGCTCGCGCAGGGTCTCCAGCTCCACGCTTTGACTGTCCTTGAGGCGACGCACACGTGCGACTTCGTCCTCCAGTTCATCCGCTTTGGCATGGGTCGCATTCAAGTCACGCGTCAGCGGCAAGCGCTCAGCTTGGATCGATTCGCGTAAAGCGTGCAACTCTTGCAAAGAGGCCTCGAGCTTCGCTTCGCGTGCCTGGGTGATTTGTTCCAGCGTTTGCGCGGACGCGCTCAAAGAGCCGAGTAAGAGTGCGAGCGCAATGACCGGAAAAGTAGCGCGGTGCTTTAGCCCGCGTTTAAAAGTGTTGATAGACCCATTCATTTCACAGCCCCTTCTTTCAGTGCAACTGGCAGCTCAATTAACTTCGGCTCGGTGCTGCGGCCTTCCACCAGTGCGATGCACTCCTGAATCTTGGCGGCCAATTCCGGCTGCGAGTGCCACTCCCAGCCCGCCGTGCCTAATTTGCCATAGCCCGCATCGTTTGGCGCCAGGTAGTAAGCCTGCCCCAGACCAACCCACAGCGTGCGGAAGGAAACTTCCACCTCACTGCCCGGCAGCGCGCGGATGCTTTCACTCAAGGAAATCTTGGCGTCAAACTCACGAATCTTGCCCAGCAGGTTCACCACAGACTGCATGCGCTCGCCCAAACCGAGAGTCGTTTCGTCCGCCTGCAGAGGGAGGCGCTGATAAACCGGCTCCAACTCTTCCTGCAAGGGCTCTGGCAAGCGCGGCTTCAACTCGCGCAGCCCGCGCTCCATTTTAACCAGAAAACTTTCGATCTGCTGCACATCCGCGGCGACTCGCTCACTTTGGTCCAAGAGCTCCAGACGCTTGGCATCTGCAGTCGAAACAAAGCCTTCGTGCTCTTCAATGATGGCTTCCAATTTGGCCACCCGCTTGTCCGCGACAATTAAAAGATCTTCCAGTAACACTCGTTCCTCCTGCCATTGCAGAGATTCGCGCGAGATCGCCTTCTCAGCAGTGGCCCACTCGCCGATCGTCGTACGCACGTCGTCGAGCGCCTCGGGCGAGGCACTGGCTACGGATATATATGCGCTCATCAGCGCAAGTGTTAGTCGTTTCATAATAAAGTGAGTGGTTCCAGCATCGCGATCCTCGAGGGAGCTCCTCGAAAAACGGCCTGCGTTTGAATAATCCGCCCGCAAAATGCGAGCTCGCCTCAAACAGGTCAAGCATGATACTGAGTCTCACTACCAGCATTGCAATTGAGAATTGCAATGCACGACTCATTTCAGTGCCCATGAATGCATGGGCCCAGCTAAACTAATACTGCTGCAATACTTGCTGCGCAATGGCTGGATCAATGGGAAAGTAGCCAACTTGCTCTACAATCTGCTGCCCTTCACGACTGTAAACGAAGCGTAGGAACTCTTTCTGTAGATCGGTAGGCCCTTGCTCAGGATTGATATTGAGAATCACATATAAACTACGTGTCAGGGGATAAATACCGCGAGCCGCATTGCGCTTATTGGCGTTTACAAAATTGCCATCCGCTGCCTGCAGGGGAAGCGTCGCCACGTTTGCCGTTTTATATGCAATCCCGGAATACCCGATACTATAAGGATCCATGCCCACATGGCGCACCACCTCGGCACTCCCCGCATGCTCTGTTAAACTCTCGCGAAAGGTGCCTCCGTTCAGTGCATGTGACTTAAAGAAGGCGTGGGTACCGGAGGCTGGATTGCGACCATGGAGTCGGATCGGCGCATTGCTCCACGGTCCTGTTAAACCAAGTTGCCCCCAACGCTGAATCGGAGAGTCTGATTCGCTAAATATAGCCGCGATTTGCTCCAGCGATAGCCCCGTCTCTAGTATTGGATTATCTGGGTGGACATACACAGCCAGCGTATCCACTGCGACTGCTAACTGTGTTGCTTTGTAACCAAAAGCTTGCTCAAAGCGTGCGCTCTCATCGCCCTTCATCACACGGCTCATCGGGCCAATGTCGGAACGCTGCTCCAACAGAGCAGGGATCGCGGTCGAAGACCCCTTCCCCTCATGTCGAAAACGAAGCCCGGTTTGAAATCGACCTAACTCGGCCTCCCACTCCGCCAACAGTTCATCCATCGTATCCGAGCCAATACTCCTCAAATACCCCTGCAATGGCACCTGCACCGAATAGGCAGGGTACGGAGCACTCACTGCGTGGATCGCAGGCACCGGCTGCGGCGTCATCACCGCGGGACTTGCAGTGACTGCGACCGATTGGCGGCTTGTAGCTGATTGGCCCAGCGGAGTGGCCGCCTGCTTTCGATTGCCTTCTTGGCATCCGGATAAAAGTGCAATCGCCAGCAAAAAGGCGGAGCCCAGACTTGTGTAGGTATGTTTCATAGCAAGTTTACGTAAGTAATTGAAAAATTAAAACTGAGCCGTAGATGCGATACGGAAGCCGATGTATTGGGTGGCTACACTCGGCGCATAACTCCAACGGTTCCCGGAACGGCTGAGTGGGGCCTCGTCATAGTAGGAACCACCGCGCAGGACTTTGGTGCGCAGATTTTCATCGGCCGCATTCCCACCTTCAACGTTCATCGGATCGACAGGACCTAGTTGGGAGTAATCAGCGAGCCAATCATGACACCATTCCCAGACATTGCCATGCATGTCATACAAGCCCCAATCGTTCGGCTGATAACTAGCGACAGGGAGCGCTTGATCATGATTACGAGGCGACTTGGGATCAAACACGTTCGCCTGTTGCAAGCTCAATTGATTCGATCCAGTATTGTAGGCAGCTTGTTGATTCGCACGACAGGCAATTTCCCACTCCGCCTCGCTCGGAAGCCGGTATTGCATCGAATCCGAATGCGCGGATAGCTGCTCACAAAAATTGACGGCTTCAGTCCATGTGACTGAATGCACAGGAAGCGTATCACCTCTAGCTGAAGCATCATTGCGCATTTGTTGTGGCAACTCCCCCATGACTGCCATCCACTGCCCCTGAGTCAGTTCGGTCTCGGCAATATAATAGGCGCGAGTCAGTGTAACCGAATGCAAGTGCTCATCCGCATCACGCTGAAACTCCAACTCAGGCGTTCCGATCGTATAGTTCCCCGCCGGCACCATTCGCATTCTAATTCCAAATGGGGCAACATGCACCCGCTCACCAGCCGCATAAGCATGCTGGTGTAAATACGAAAGCGCCTCGGCGTTATCGGAATCCAGTAAGCGTAATTTCTGATACAGTTCCACCGCACGGGCAGGCTCCGACTGGCTCATCGCACGCTGAGCCAGAGCTGATAAATTCTTTAAGCTCACCTGCTCAAATTGCTTTCCCGATTCATAGGCCTGCTGATATGCTTTAAGCATCGCGTAGGGCCCTGCCTCAGTCGCAAGGCCTTCAGCATGTTCTACTTGTTCCAAGTATTGCTGCCACTCTAGAGTCGCGTAATTCTGCATAGCTTGCTCTTGAGCAAGCTTATCAAGCCGCGCAAAATCACGACGAATGCTCGCGATCCCTTGCTTTGACAAAGCCTGAGCATACGCCGTCTCCAACATAAGAATCGATGACTGATCCGAATTCAAAGCACGCGCTTCTTCCAACTGAAAAGCAAGCGCCTCGATGGCATGATCGCTAGTAGTGCTCGCGAGTTCCGCGGCAATTTGCTCTGTGATCGCTTCGATCTCACTCAAATGTGTTGCAGCATCCACTTCTGCGACATGCCGCTCATGGGCTTGGCCAACTTGCATCAAAGGAACCATCTCAGAGGCATCGTTTACACTTTTCGACTCGAGGGACTCCGACAAATCGGACGACTCTGCCTGAGCTTCCGCCACCTCAGTCTCAACACTCAGAGGGACTGCAACGACCTCTGACGCCAGAGAGACAGCAGGCTCCACAGGCTGCGCCCCCTTCGACTGCTCCAAAGAAGTCTCCGCAATCTCGCCCTGACCTGAAATAGATAAAAAGGCATACAAACCGGCTGCAAAAAGTAACAACGCGCCCAGGCACAGCCAAACAACGGATATTGTTCGCTGATTTTCATTTGACCCACCTGCATCAGACAGATCCATCAGCACGCTTTTTTTATTCGAATTACTCATCTAATATTCCCTAGACATCAAGTTGCTGATTCAAAGAAATCAAGGTGTCGAGCGAACATAGGTGAGTGAATAAAAACTTCACTCAATCGACATCTAACGGACATAATCGTAACTTTTTCACATCCCATACCGTATTCATATATCGAATACTAAGTGTCAAATACGTTAAATAACTACTCTTAGCAGGTCGGAGGTTGATGTTATCAAACTCTTCCCCTACTGCAGTAGACTTTTAGCCAGAATGGAAAGCAGAGCGAATGAGCACAGATCATACAATTAGAGAAATCAGCCGGGAAACTTTGCTCAAGAGCGTAGATCGCTCTAAGCGAAAAGCTGTCGAAGCCCTATTTACGGATCGCGATGTAGACTATGTAGTATTACTGGAGTCACCGGATCGGAAACGACGAAATCTACTCACAGTAGGACCGAATTTAGAGTACCCCGATTTAACTGCCACCTTTGGGCTCAAAATCGATGATCTGGAACCCAGCGCTTACGTGAGCACTCAAAAAGGAACGCTCAATAAAGGGCCGCGATTCCTCTCGCGCGCAGCGGGCCAGATTGAACAACTTGAAAGTCTGATTTCCGAATTACGTAAGGAAAAAAAGCGCTTACATCTCAAACTCGACCAAGCTCTCAAAACAGTCGAAATAGTCACGGCAGACCGCACGACCTTAGAGCAACTCAAGCGGCAGCTCGATCAGCAGCAAATCGAGCAAGCCAGCCTACAGAACCAAATCGACATGCGCGAAGCTGATTTACTCAAAATGGAAGAAGATCTGTTGGATCGCATGAATCAACTCATCCAAAAAGAAGCCGAACTCGAGCAGTGGGAAGAAGATATGTTTGCACGCGAACGCCACTTAGCCCTGGCGACCAAAGACAAGGGTGCCCCAGAGCTTCCCGACACGACGCGTGCTCTCCGCTAATTAACAGCTGCTCTCCTAACAAACGCGCCAGACCTCAGACAACGCTCAGCTTAACTCGCTTGCAGGTCGGTCGCCAATTGCAGCACACAGTCTTCCCAATCCGCAATGACTCGTGCTTTAAAGAAATCCACTTCCAGCGAATCCAACACAGATACAGCACCCTTTTCGCTAAGGCAGGCATCAAGTCCAGCGGCGGAGTGAGCACCAAGGGGATCGCCTAAAACGAGAATGGAATAGATTAGTCGATCCAACCACAGATTGGCCGCCTGCATACGCTTCTGCAGCGAACGCAGTCCCGAGTGTGTCAAAATAAACACTGAATAGCCGCCATTTCTCAAGCGCTCCTCCCCCAGACTCGACAGTTCGCACATTTCTGCCTGCACGCCACAATCTTGAGCATGCCGATAAAGCATAAATGCCGATGCCCACGCCTCACCCTCATTGCAATTGTGATAAATACTTAAGTTAGCTCTCACTTTGCCCTCCTTCTGATTTCAAACGAGTCTGCATAATTTGTTGCCAAGCAGTTTCTGCAGCGACTTCTCGTGCTGCGCGCAATTCGTAAAGTACAGCATCTCCATCGCCCAATAGAAGCCAAGCAAGACGACCACCATCATCATGCAAAACCGTTCGCTTCACTGCATAAAGGTCTAAGCTGAAACCTCCATAGGATCCATAGCAATGCGCCCAATAGCCTTCGCGTTCAAAACGTTCGAACACGTAAGTGTGCACTAAGCTCACTTCGTAGCGCCGCGCTGTTACCTCTAAAGGTAGACCAACTTTATTAGCCGCCGCCAGAGGCGGAAAGCAATTACCCCCACAGTAGCTCTGCTCGATGGCCGCATCCGGACAGAGCAGACGCCCCCAGTCGCGACTCGGAACCGTCGCCCCGCGCTCCGGAAGGGGCGCATCCAGCGCGATGTCCCCCAGCACAGACGCCCAGCCCGACGGCGCCAAATCATTCGAGGCACTCAGCTGTAAAAATTGAGCCCCATATTCATTTAAAAGCTGTACGCCCCCTGGGGAACCGCAGCAGGCACAGGCCTCTAATTTCGCAGTAGCACGCTCCCAGCCCTCATAATCAGGCGCAGGAATCAAAGCACTGCTAGAAAATTGCCCCGCGATCGAAGCGAGTAAATCATCACGTTGCAGCCGTACAGTCATACGTCCACAGGCTTGATCCAACTGCACAAATAACTCAGGCAGGCGACTGAGGCAGTTCAAAACGTAGTCCCAATGATCCATCAAGGGAATGTAGCCCTCGCGAGTCGTTTCAAAGCAATACCGTAAGCGCGAATAAGGTGCCTCAGGGAAAGTGAACCCGCTGCGATTGTTGTAAGTTTGTGCTCGATTATATTCGTCCATGGAAGCGTTTGGGATGACAGATGTGACCCAATGCTGACCGCAGTCATGCATGATACTGAGTCTCAATATTGACAATATGAGTAGCAAATGCGATCCAGTCGCAATTGCAAGCCTATGCTTCTCTATTTACACATTCTAAACGCTCTAAGCTGTTCAAAGTACATTCAAAGACTGAGGAATATTAAGTCCGAGAAACCAGTTAATTCTTAAAGAATCGCCGCCAAGAGAGACTGAAACCGGTGTAGACTAAAAGCAGTGCCCCAAAACATGCGATCGAGGCGATCACTTTACTGATGAGCCCAAAGGCTTCGCCAGTGTGCAAGAAACGCACCCAAATGCGCGCACGCAAACCTGCGCTACGGTCATTGAAATGCGTTGCTTGAAGAATATTACCAGTAAAGGGATCGAGCTCCACAGGCATGTAAGCCCGGCTTGGCATAGAGTCAGGAAAGATGACAAAGGTCTTCAGGGAAACATCTCTGGATTCGAGCGCTTCCTCACTCGGCAAATGAATGCCGAGCGCTTCCCAGTTCGGATAAGCATCGGCCAATGTGTTGACATAAGCCTCTAAAGGCAGTCGATCTGCCGATGTATCTGGAGCCGGGAAACTGGCAGGTTCGACAGCCATCATGCCAAAGTTTCGAGCTTCTGGCGGTGTTTCGCCATACAGTTGAAAAACCAGATCGTGCCCCCAACGAAAAGAGATCGCGATCGCCGTCACAGCGAGCAGCACCAGAACTGGCAGACTCCAGAAGCCGATCACATTGTGCCAACGATAGTCTCGAGCCTTCCCCTTCAGCCTGCGCTTCCAAAGGAGTCTTGGTTTGATCTGTCGCCAATTCCATTTACGCGGAAACCACAGATACAGTCCGCTCACACATAGAAAGACGAAAATAATGTTAGCCGTGCCCATCACCACACGCCCGCCCTGAAGCCAATCACCGCTGAAGGCGAGCCAGCGATGAAGCGCCTCTAAAGTATGAAGAATTTCGTGCGCTGTGTGACTTTTGGTTTCAAAGGTTTCGCCAGTATGCGGATTAATATAGAGTGGCCCCTCCCACCGCACAAAAGCTTGGTAATTAGCGTGCGGATCACTGGGAATTTGGATCAAGTCGATGGCCAATTCTGGATGCGCCTCCTTGGCGGTTTGAATCAGGCTTTCCAATTCGAGCACTTCACTCACGTCGCTCTCGTGCCCAATCAGATCACGATCCACCCATTGCAGAATCTCCTCCTCAAAGGCGATCGCAATGCCCGTAAAGGACATGATAGCGACAAGAACTCCGGTGAAGATTCCAGCGATCAGGTGTAGCCAAAAAATGATACGTCTAAATTTCATTGTCGTCTAATTATCTAAAAAAAGGGCTGGCTCACCTTGATGAGCCAGCCCAGAAAAAATAACAATCGTTTATGCTAAAATAGCATCGAGACCGAGATGCGGAAGTCACGGCCAGGCTCGGAAGCACTATAGACGGCACCGTAACCTGGAATGCTGCGCATGTCCTCCATACTGCCATGACTGACATAGTCCTCGTCGAAAACATTCTTCACCGTGAAGTTCACAGTTACATTTTCGAGGAACTCTGGTCGCCAGCGTAGGTAGAAGTCATTAGTGACATAACCAGGTTTATCGATATCAGCACCGGGTTCCATGGGATAATCGATGTCATTAATCTCTTCCACAAGACGGATGTTCCAGCCCACATCGAGTTGATCGATTGGAGTCCAAAAGGCATCCAACACCCAAGTATTACCAATACTGGATACAATCGAACCATATTGGTAACGTGTCGCTGTATTACCATCGATAGTGGTGTCCGCTTGATTATACTGTAAGCTCACATTGTAACTTTCGGTGCCATACGATACACGAGCGAAAAAACCTTCTGTTTTGAGCTCGCCGACATTGTCATACGTTTTCGACCAAGGATCTGGTGACGTTGAAATAAGATCATCGACGTGATGCCAGTAAGCGCCGGCTTCTGCACTAAATCCATCTTTTGCATATTTCAGGCGGAATTCATAGTTTTCAGCACTTTCTGCTTCGATGTCGGCCGCGTTGGTAGCACCTTCAAGCTTAAAGGCATCATTGATGTCCGGACCGCGATAAGCCGTCGCATAACTGGCGCTCAAACTCCACTCGGGTGTAAACTCGTAAGTAAATCCGATATTCGGGCTGATACCCTCATGGTCGAACTCTTGCCCCAAGCGATCTTCTAACTGATAGAAATCAGCACGAGCTCCCGCACTCACACTCAATGGGTCGGAAACTTGAAAGTCCCCCTGCAAGAACAGACCTGTGACACTGGCGTCTTCGCTGTCGAGATGCGGATCACTTGAGGGCCCCAAGTAGACCTCATCCTTACGATAATCAACGCCATACTCTAGACTGTGCTCCTGGATCGCCTGAATATTACGAATGTCGAACTGATAGCTTTCGATCTCACCAATGTAAGCGCCCCAAGGACCATCTTGAGTGATGTCAGCCGTAGTATAGCTCAAGTGTGTCTTCAAATGTAACCATTCTAGGTCAATCGGTTCAAATTCATGATTAAGGCTCGCAGTTTGCCGCGTGCTTTCCATCGGATACAAACTGTTTCCTGGACCAGGCGCCCACTCAGGCTTCTGTGTTTTCATACCCTCTTCGTCGAGATTTTCAAAGCTCATACGAAGCGTATGCCCATTGCCAAAATAACCCACCACTTTGCCTAAGATCACTTCTTGCTTCGTTTCTGAACCTTCAATCGAATCACCATCCGCGTCTTCAAGGTCGCCTTGATCGGAATAGACATAGCTCACTAGGCTGGTCCAGTTTTCGCTGATACGACCAAAAACCGTGGCACTGCCCTTGTAGCCATCCGTGTTGCTAAAATAGCTATTTTTGATCAATGCACCGACTTGTTGGTCTGGACTAAGAAAATCTTCTGGGTCTTTGGTGACGAAATTAACACTTCCCCCAAGCGCTCCAGGGCCCTGAGTCGAACTCCCGACGCCAGGCTGAATTTCAACCTGCTTGAGAAGCTCCGGTTCAATGGCGATTCGGCCCGTGTGGTGAAAAAGAGCGCCCGACTGTGTCGCACCATCGACTTTAATATTCAGCAAACCCTCGCCCAAGTTGCGCACATAGATCTTCTGTGCCTTAGGATTCGAACCACCCACTGTTACACTAGGGTCAATCGAGAGCGTATCCTCCAAGTCATTTGCTTGACGTAAGTTCAGGTCGCGCTCGGTCACATTCAAGGTGTTATGCGTCTCATCAGATGTGAGCGTATAAGCTGGAATCACAAACGAATGCTCTGGCTCCTCTGTATTCAGCTGCTCTTCCACTTTTTCTGCGGCTTGCAGGGTACTGATTGAAAGCGATGCAGCGATACAGGATGCCCCAAGCGCCCGCTTCGCTAAGCTGCGGTGAGTGGGTAAGTTAGTGTATAGGTGTTGATTTTTCATAATTTTGTACGAAACAGCGACATAATCTCCAAGCGCAGAAAATACCTGGTTCCATCGAAGCTGCGTAAAACTAATCTTGAAAAATAAGATCAACTCACCCGTCAACACTAATGAGACTCAGTATCGACAATAATTCCAGTTAGCATCATCAGTGAAAAGGTTAAGCAGCTCTGCTACACGTCTGCTCAAGGCAACGAGTAGCACAAGCAGCAAGCCCACAAAACCAAGCTGCAATGAGCTGGACGGTAAATCCACCGCTTTTAGCCTTTAGCTTTAGCCACTATCGGTTTTCTTGGAGACGATGTCAGTTTCCACACAGTTTAAAATCATCGCAATGGACGGCGGCGCAGCCGTCGGAAAGTCCTCCACATCTAAGGGTCTCGCCACGCGACTGGGCCTTATGCACGTGGACACTGGCTCGCACTACCGCACGCTCACCTACGCTCTACTCGCCGCCGGCGCGGATGCCGGACAGCCGGAAACGATCCCGCAAGTGCTGGACACACTCCGCCTCAGCACCGAAATCGAAGGCCGCAGCGCACGCCTCGGCATCAACGGTCAAGTGCCGGCGGATGCCGAAATTCGCTCCCCCGAGGTCAACGCCAACGTCTCCAAATTCGCCGCCGTGCCCGCCGTGCGCCAGAAGCTCTTCGATTACCAGCGCTCACTGGCCGAACTCGCCCGCGAGCACAAGTATGCCGGCCTGATCATGGAAGGCCGCGACATCGGCTCCGTCATTTTCCCGGATGCCGAACACCGCTTTTTCCTCCATGCCGACGAGGCCACCCGCAGCGCACGCCGCGCTAAAGAGGGCCAGACCGACTCCATCGCCGCCCGCGACAAGATGGATTCCTCCCGCAAAACCGCACCACTGGTCTGCCCCGACGGGGCCACTCAAATCGACACCGGCCCGCACACCTTAGAGGAGGTGATCGACAAAATCGCCACTTTAATCGAGAAATAGGCACTGCGCCCACCCGCCCAAGACCTAAAGCTCTCAAACATTGATTCCAACCTTCACCCAGTGATGTCCACCAGCTCCATTCCCAACCCAAAACTCTACGAAGTCGTCCGCGTCACCGCAGACTGGTTCTTCAACACTTGCTACGACTACACGCAAAGTGGCCTTGAAAACGTGCCCCAAGAAGGCGCCGTCATTTTTGCGGCCAACCACGTAAGCTTCTACGATCCACCCGCCATTGGTGCCTGTCACCATCGGGCCATCAACTACTTCGCACGCGACACCCTATTTAAGGGCCTCTTCGGCAAGGCACTGGTCGAGATCGGCACCATTCCCGTCGCCCGCGAAAACGCGGAGATCAAGTCGCTCAAAGCGATCTTTAAGTCGCTCAAAGCCCAAGGCGCCGTCGCCATCTATCCAGAAGGCACACGTTCCGCCGACGGCCAACTGGCTGAGCCCAAACCCGGCGCTGGGATGATCGCCTGCAAATCCAAAGCAACCGTCATCCCCACCCGCCTCTTCGGCACCTACGAAGCCTACGGCCGCAACGCCAAAGCCCCCAAACTCGGTGGCCACATTCACATCGCCTACGGCACGCCCATGACCACCGCCGAAATCGACCCCGGCAAAGCGCACCCCGAACGCTACCTGGAAGCCAGTCGCCGCATCATGCAACGCATCGCCGCCCTACAACCGCCGATCACACCTATCGTTTGAACCGTGAATGGACCGTAACCAGTGCTGGAGACGCTTTTGAACCGTTAATTTACGTTAATTGGCGTTAATTTTTATGACTTGGAAATACGTAACTAATCAAACTGCACTTTAACATGCGTGGCTGCTCACACTGTAACTTGGATAGATGCGACTGCTCATATTGCTCTTTAATATGCGTGGTTGCTCAAGCTGTGACTTGGATCTATGTGAAATCGAGATGACCTTAGAAAAAAAGGGGTAAAATGGACGAAGCCGAGATAGAGAAACTGATTTACAAAGTCATCGGCGCGGCGATGACGGTTCACTCGAAGATAGGATATGGCCTCCGAGAAAAGACCTACGAACGCGCTCTAGTCGTCGAACTCCAGCACCTCGGCATTCAATATAGTCAACAATCCAGCTACCCAGTCATCTACCGCGATGTCAAAGTCGACGAATACATCCCCGACCTCGAAGTCGAAGACGCAGTCATCGTAGATACCAAAACAATTGAAAACATCGGCGACTACGAACTCGGACAGATGTTGACCTATCTGCGATTCACGCAAAAAACCACTGGTCTCATCATAAATTTTAAGCATCCAAGTTTACAGTGGCGAAAAGTCACTCTAAACCCATCATAAGCACCTCATTGCAGTTCCCCCCTTCCCATCCCACACATTTCCAGCCCACACATTTCCAGCCCACGCATTCCAGCCCACGCATTTCAGCCCAACGCATTTCCAGCCCACGCATTTCCAGCCCACGCATTCCAGCCCACGCATTTCAGCCCAACGCATTTCCAGCCCACGTATTTCCAGCTCACGTATTTCCAAGTCATAAAAATTAACGCCAATTAACGTAAATTAACGGTTCCAATCAACGTCCTCCATCCACGGTCCCAAATTCAATTCCCATGAGCACATCCTCCGATCGCTACGCCCAACGCGGCGTCTCTTCCTCGAAATCCGAAGTCCACGCAGTGGTCGACAATCTGGACCGTGGCGTCTTTCCGGGCGCTTTCTGTAAAATCGGCGCCGACATCCTGACCGGTAGCCCCGACAAGTGTAACATCATTCACTCCGACGGCTCCGGCACCAAGAGCACGCTCGCTTACCTGCACTACAAGGAAACCGGCGATCCCAAGGGCTTCCGCAAGACCGCCCAAGACAGCCTGGTCATGAACATCGACGACCTGCTCTGTGTGGGCGCGATCGACGGCATCCTGATCTCCAGCACCGTCAACCGTAACGCGCGCGCCATTCCCGGCGAAGCACTGGGCCAACTCATTTCCGGCACCGAAGACTTCCTCGCCACTCTGCGCGAATACGGAGTCGGGGTGCACAGCGGCGGCGGCGAAACCGCCGACGTGGGCGACCTCACCGGCACCGTCACCGTCGACTCCTGCGCCGTGGTGGTGATGGACCGTGCCGATGTGATCGACAACGCCAAGATCAAGCCCGGCCTCGCGATCGTCGGCCTCGCCTCTTCCGGCCAAGCCAACTACGAGACTTTCGAAAACTCCGGCATCGGCAGCAACGGCCTGACCAGCGCCCGCCACGATTTGCTCAGCCCCTACTATTTAGAGAAGTACCCGGAGACCGTCGACCTCACCACCGACAAGCAATATCTTTACTGCGGCCCTTACAAGATGGACGACCCGCTGCCCAAGTCCGACATGACCGTAGGCGACGCCCTGCTCAGCCCCACCCGCACCTACGCACCCGTCATTAAAAAGCTGCTCACCGAAAACCGCGACAGCATCTACGGCATGGTGCACTGCTCCGGCGGCGGCCAGACCAAGTGCATTCGCTTCGGCACCGGGGTGCACCACATCAAGGACAACTTCCTGCCCATTCCTCCAATCTTCAAGGCCATCCAGAAGGCCAGCGGCACCAGCGACGAGGAAATGTTCCGCGTCTACAACATGGGCCACCGGATGGAAATCTTCTGCGAGCCCGACGCCGCCGAAGCCATCATCGCCCAAAGCGAGTCCTTCGGCATCCCCGCCCAAATCATCGGCCACACCGAAGCCACCGAGCGCGCAGACGGCGAGAACCACGTTACCATTAAGCACGCAGGCAAGACACTGACTTACGAGCTGGAGCACTAAAAATCGTAGGGTCTTCACTTGTGAAGACCGCCAATACCGAGCTACATGACTTCAAATCTTCACAAGTGAAGACCTGAAGACCCTACCCAAGCCACCTATTTTTTGCTTTTCTTGCTCTTCTTCTTTTTCTTACCGCGCAGTAGCTTCTTCACCTTCGCGCGCTGATCTTCACGCACGATGTAGCCGATGCAGTTATCGGAGCCACATTTGCAGGGGTGATCGAGAAAGTGCTCCATGTCGTAGCCGTAATCATAGACCAGCTCGTCGCCCTTTTTGATGTCCTTGAGCGCTACGATCCAAATCTCGCCGTCGTAGTTGATCGCTTCACAATTCCCGTCGCAGGAGTGATTCATGTAGCGCGCAGGGTTATCCCCGAGCCGGCCGTCGATGTCATACTCATCATCCAGCTCAAAGATATACACCAGGCCTTCGCCAGTCTCGCGGGCCTTTTCTTCCCACTCCAAGGCGCGCTTGGTCGACTCTTCCTTGGAGATTTTCTCTCCGATGTATTGGATAATATCCGTGCCCGCCTCAATGTCGGCGGTGGCATACAGCCCGCGCCCGTGGATGGTGGATGATTTAACTTTGCAAAGTGATTTTGGCATTTTGGGAACTACGATTTAATACAATTTCAATTGAGCGGGTTGGAGTCCCGCCTTCAGGCGGCAAAGCGTCCAAAGCCGCCTAAAGGCGGGACTCCAACGCTTAGCTTTCAGATTTCAAATCCCGGGTCATCAGCTGCTGCATCGCAGTCAGTGGCTCTAGGCCTTCGTAAAGGATCGCATGAATCACAGCAAGAATCGGTGCTTCGACTTTTTGCTCCTGACAGATACGATATAAACACTCGGTCGCCAGGTAGCCTTCGACTACCGATTTTTGACCATCAACAATCGCCTGCGGCGCTTCGCCCTCGCCGACTCGTTGTCCAAAAGTGCGGTTTCGACTCCACTGCCCCGCGCAAGTCGCGACGAGGTCGCCGAAGCCGCTGAGTCCAAAGTAGGTTTCCTTTTGCCCCCCCAGCGCGACGCCCAGCCGCACCATTTCATTCAGGCTGCGGGTGAGTAAGGCTGCCTTAGCATTGTCGCCCATTTGCAGGCCGTCACATAGACCGGAGCCGATAGCATAGACATTCTTCAAGGTGCCGCCTAGTTCGGTGCCACGCACATCATCGGAAAGATACGCGCGCAGGCCGGTATTACTAAAAGCTTCCTGGTAGCGCTCGGGCTGCTCACAGTCGCTGCCCACAGCCAGCACCACTGCGGTGGGCTTGCCAGCGGCCACCTCGCCCGCGAAGGTAGGGCCGGACAGCACGCCACAGGCGAGACCTGGCAATTCTTCGGCGACAATTTCAGCGGGTGTCTTCAGACTGTCCAACTCCAAGCCCTTACACATAATTAGAGCAAGCTTGAGCTGCCACGCCGCCTGCAAATGCGGCTTGATGGATGCACAAAGTGCGCGCAGCGCCTTGGACGGGCAGGCGAGGAAGATCACCTCGGCCTCCATCAGCACGGGCCCTAGCTCGCAACCAATCTGTACGGTGTGGGGCAGCTTATATCCGGGCAAATAATCAGCATTTTCTCGCGACGATGCGATGTCGAGCGCGTGCTCAATACGGCGCGGGACCAGTGTCACCGAGTGACCACAACGGTCGAGGTGCAGTGCCATAGCAGTGCCCCAGGCACCAGCTCCTAAGATACAACAATTCATACAAGTTTGGGTTGTGAATAATTAACGTGCAAATACGCTTATTAACGATTGAAAATGCGTCGTGAAAGTCGAATCTGTATAGCTTGACTTCGTTTGACAACCCTTAGTCTTCACCGAAACCCATGCTCCGCTACATCTATCGTTGGCGCTACCGGCGCGCACAGAAAGCCGGATCCTTTAAAGTGCCCTTGGATCGCAACGGCTACTCGAATGGTCGTGTCAACTTGGGTAGCTATATGTCGCAACCTTCGGTGCGTGGACGCACCTTTGATCGCTTCGATCTGCCTCGAAAACGGCGCAAGGGCCTGGCGATCTTGATCGTGATTCTGCTGGCCTGCCTCTTCGGCTGGATCGTCTACGAAAGCATTGCGGCCTTCACCATCTTAAAAAACTGATACTCGGCTTAGCCCTTCTTCATCTTATCCAACTCTGGCTTCACCTTATTGGTATAGCAGGTAGGGCAGACGCTATGACTGAAACTGGTGCCGGTGCGATTCGACAGATAGGTTTCCACTTGTTGCCAGTAGTTGTTATCATCGCGCACCTTCTTGCAGTAGGAACAAATCGGGAGCATACTTTCCAAATCTTGAATCACGGTCGCATACTTCAAAATACGCTCAGCCACTCGTAGTCGCATCCAAATTTGATCACGGTCAAGCGGCTTGGCCAGAAAGTCGTCGATGCCGGCATTCATCGCCTCCATATAGGTATCCTTACCCTGCACATTGGCAGTCAGCAAAATGAAATAAGTGTATTCCGTTGCGGAGCGCTTACGCACCTTACGGCAAAAATCAAGGCCATCCAAGTTCGGCATCAGCCAGTCGCTGACAATCACACGCACCGGCGAGGCATCAAACGCGTCCCATGCATCGGCACCATTATCAAAAGCGAGCACCTCATGACCAAACTGCTTGAGCGTCGTGCTCAATAACTTGCGTGATATTTGATCATCTTCGGCGACTAGAATTTTCATGATAACTGCGACGTTAGTCGCGCCTCCATAGAGGTCAAGATTATGGCAGAGTCAAAGATCGACGCAGTCGCCGAGTTAAGACAGCTCCCCGATCAGCGTCTCAAAATCCGCAGGCAGGGGCGCTTGAAACTGCATCAACTCGTCGCGGTCGGGATGCTGGATATGCAATTCAGTGGAGTGCAACATGACCCGTGGCACCGTAACGCCCACCAAACGGGCGGGCTTGAAGCCATAGGTGGTGTCGCCCAGTAAAGGAAAGCGAATTTCGCTCATATGCACACGTATCTGGTGGGTGCGCCCCGTATGAATCACACAACTGATCCGCGAGGCTTTCTGCTTATAGCGCTCTTCCACTTTCCAGTCGGTGTGCGCGGGCTTACCACTATGCACCACTGCCATGCGAGTGCGCACCACGCGATGCCGTCCGATCGGTTCTTGGATCGTACCACGACTCACCTTTGGATGCCCGAAAACTAAGGCAGTATAACGTTTATACGTTCGACGCTCACTAAATTCAGCGGCCAACTTATGGTGCGCGGTGTCATTCTTCGCGATGATGATGAGTCCGCTGGTTTCTTTGTCCAATCGGTGCACAATGCCAGGGCGATTCGGCGCACCGATCGTACTCAAATTCTCTCCGCAGTGGTGAAGCAGGGCATGGACGAGGGTATTGTCTCCCGTGCCGCTGCCTGGATGCACGATCATACCAGGAGCTTTATTGACCACTAGAATCGATTCGTCCTCGTAGATAATATCGAGCGGTAAATCGACCGCGACAGGTGAGGCATCAAAAGTGGGCTCTTCTAGAACGGCTCGCAGGACGCCCTCGCGGTTGACTTTAAAACGCTTATCAATGGTCACTCCATCGAAGGTCACTTGCCCCGCATCGAAGGCTCGCTGCAAGCGAGCACGGCTAATGTCGTCAAACTCAGAGGCGAAGATCTTATCTGCGCGTCCAGCTTTGGCACCCGCAGGCACCGTAAATTCTATGATTCGATCAGACATTAATATTATTTAGCCAGCTCTCGCGCTGTTTCGCAATCTTTCGTGATCTGCGCTTTAAGTTCGTCCAAGGACGCAAACTTTTGCTCGGGACGAATGAACCGGAGCCACTCGACCTCGAGTGACGCGCCGCAGCCTAAGTCAGTCGTCTCCAGACCGTGCACTTCGAGCGCAGGCACTGGGTCCTCTGCAGCCACCGTGGGTTTGACGCCGTAATTCGCCACACCGGCCTGCCATGCGTGACTGCCGCTCTGACGAAAGCGCACGTAGTACACTCCGAAACAGGGCTGACACTCGGGCTCCCAGGGCAAATTCAGTGTTGGAAAACCAATGGTGCGGCCCAATTGTGCACCACTCACGATCTCGCCTGTCGCAGTGTAGTTATAACCAAGCAAATCATTTACGGCCTCCATCTCGCCCGCTTGTAACTCTTTACGGATCCGAGTACTACTGATTGGTTGACCGTTGTGCTTAATGCGGTCGGCACTAAAAACACCCAGCCCTAGCTCACGGCCCGTCGCAATCAAGGTCGCGACATCACCTGAGCGCTTTTGGCCGAAACGAAAATTTTCGCCGACATAAATTGATTTCAAGGCTGGCAGGGCTTGCTGCAGTTGCTGCAAAAACTGATCGGCGGGGATTGATGCGAAGGCACGGTCAAAATGCTTACGAATGACGCAATCCACACCGACTTCGTGCAACATCTTAGTCTTAGTCTCGATCGGCATGATCAGTTGAGTCGGATCTTCTGGACGAAAAAGACGGCTCGGGTGTGGATCGAAGGTCAGCACACCGCAAATTCCACCAGAACGGCGCGCAGAGAATACGGCCGACTCAATCACCGCCTTGTGCCCCAGATGCACCCCATCGAATACACCGATCGCTAGGTGTAATTCTCCCTTCATCTCGGAGAGAGCCTCGAAATCTTCAACCGCAGCCGGAAAGTTCATAGTTAATTAAAAAACGCCTCAAGGCGAATCCGCACGCTTTTAAAGCGCGTGACTCGGCACGGCTTGGATCACGGGGATCAATTGTTTGCGTAGAGTGGAAGGCGACATATTCTCCAACTCTTCGATAGTGGAAGCGTTTTCGATACGAAACTGCCCGACAGCAGTGCGGCGCAGTTCATTAAGATGGCCGCCGCAACCGAAACGTTCGCCCAGATCGTGCGCGATGGTGCGAACATAGGCGCCCTTGCTAGTGCCGACGATAAAGGATACCTCAGGCAGTGCAAACTTGGTAATGTCGAAGCGGCTGATGTGAATCACGCGCGGCTCGCGCTCGACGGTCTTACCTTGGCGGGCCAGTTTATAGAGTTTTTGACCGTTAATCTTCTTAGCAGAAAACATAGGAGGCGTCTGGTATTGATCGCCGATGAAGGTTTTCATCTCGGCCTTGACTTGCTCTTCAGTCAGCTCGGGCACGGGGCGCTCTTCGGTGATCTCACCGTCAGCGTCCTGAGAATCGGTAATGACACCGAGTTTCACACGTCCGGTGTATTCCTTATCCATGCTCATCAGATATTGCGAAGCCTTGGTGGCCTTGCCAATGAGGATCAACAACATACCTGTTGCCATCGGATCCAGTGTGCCTGCGTGGCCCACTTTCTTCATGTGAAAGACGCGTCGCATCTTCCCCACAACATCGTGCGAAGTGATGCCCTGTGGCTTATCAACTAGTAAAATGCCTTCCGGCGCGTCATTGGTGAGTTGAGACATGATAGATACTGTATACTCTGTGTCTTAATCGATCGTATCGAGATGCGCGCCAATGGCAGCCATCAATTGCGGATAAAACTCTTGGATCGAACTGTCGGCGACGTTTAAACCTGCAGCACATGCATGACCGCCCCCGCTAAATTGCTTAGCGATCTGGTCGACACGATATTTGGGATCTTTGGCACGTAGGCTGCCTTTAAGCGCACCTGCGCAGTCTTCAATGAGCACACCGATATCCACACCTTCGATGGAACGGGCGTAGTCGACAAGCCCTTCGGAGTCGTCAATAGTAGACCCGGTTGCAGCATAAACACCATCTTGAATCAAACCGACACATACGCGATTATCGAACTCCATAGTGAGGGAATCCAGGAAATGCTGTAGCAACTTAATCTTTGCAAAACTCTCGCGCTCATAAAGCTCATGCGCGGCGGCAGAGGGGTTGGCACCACACTCACAGAGACGACGCGCAATCTCAAATGTAGCTGGAGTGGTGGAAGGGAAGCGGAATTGTCCGGTGTCAGTAGCAATGCCGACATAAAGCGCTTGAGCGGTCACAGCATCGATCTCGTAGCCATTGTCCAAATAGAAACCAGCCAAGATCTCGGCAGTCGCACATGCAGTGGCGATCACTAGATTCTCAGCACCATACAGCTTGTTAGAAATGTGGTGGTCTACGTTGAGTGCGACTTCGGGAAAAAGCTCGTTGAGGCGATCCCCTACGCGCTTGAAATCTGCACAATCGACTGAAATTGCGATGTGACCATCTGGTGTGAAATCTTCGGCCAAGGCCATGGGCGTATCGCCGACAAAGGCTTCCAAGGTGTTGGGTGTGGCGTCGCGGTTGAGACCAATCGCCTCAATGCCGAGGCTTTTTAATACGCGCACTACGGCAACGGTGGAGCCAATGCAGTCTCCATCCGGACGCTGGTGCCCAAGCACTGCCACTTTTTGGCCCTTAAGTGATTCGATGGCAGCCGCAAAACGTGCGCTGTCTTCTGGGTAGAATTTATTGTCCGGCATTCTGTTCTTGATCGAGTTGGTCGAGTATATCGTTGATTTCAGCACCGCGCTCCAGTGATGGGTCGTAGATGAAATAGAAGGTAGGAAAATATTTGAGCGTAATCTCGCGGCTTACGCGCTGACGGATATCTTTGCCGATCCGGCGGAAGAGCTTCTGGCTGGCAGCAATGTCCTCTTCCTCGCCAAGGACAGAGTAATAGATACGTGCGTTGCGTAAATCGGCCGAGCAATCGACATCGCTAATAGTGATAGCGGCCGTATCGGCGCGATAATAGCGGCGCATTTGCTCACTCACTTCACGGCGAAGGAGTGCGTTGATACGTGTGATGCGTTGAGACATGGCGAAACGCCGCGAGCGGCTTATGTATGATGACTAATAAATAAAGACTAAGCGGAGGGGAATGCGGCGCCGCTGCGATCTATTGGCTCTCACCAGCTAGACTTGCAACGCACGGGACACATTCCCCTCCAGCAAAAACTTAAAGCGACGGACGCTGCTCTTCGACAGCGAAACACTCGATGTGGTCGCCCTCTTGATAGTCGTCGTAGCCTGCCACGTTGATACCACATTCGTAACCGGCGCGAACTTCCTTAACGTCGTCCTTAAAGCGCTTGAGCGTATCAATCTTGCTCTCATGAATGAGCTGACCACCACGCATCAGACGTGCGATGCAGTTGCGCTTGATCGAACCTTCGGTCACCATACAACCCGCGACGTTGCGCGTTTTGCCCACCGAGAACACTTGGCGAACTTCAGCAGCACCAGTCTTCTTCTCGGTGTATTCGGCGTCGAGTAGATCCGCCATGGCCTCTTCGACTTGGTCGATGAGCTCATAGATAATCGCGTGTTGCACAATACGAATGTCGTGATGCTTCGCGAGGCTTTGCACACCGTTATCGAGCTTAACGTTGAAACCAACGACCATGGCACCCCCCGCACTGGCGAGCGTGATATCGTTCTTAGTAATGTGGCCAACGCCCTTACTGATCACTTCGAGGTCCACCTTGGTGCTTTCGATTTCCTTGAGCGCCTGAACCAATGCTTCGGTAGAGCCGTGCACGTCGGACTTAACGATGACGCGCAGGCACTTCTTCTGCTGGTTTTCGATGGCAGCAAACAAGTCGTCAATAGTCGCGGCGCCTCCTTCAGAATTCTTCTGCTGGGCACGAGCGGCGTCGTGGAGCTTGCGAACCTGCATGTTCTCCTCTGCGTTGCGCTTGGCAGTCTTCTCGTTCTTCTCGGTGTTAAACTTCGTGCCCGAAGCTGGCACATCGGACCAGCCGGTGACCTTAACAGGTGTGGCGGGCGGTGCGGCCTTGAGGACCTTACCGTCGGCATCGGTCATCGTTTTCACACGGCAGTAAACTTCGCCGCATAGCAAGGCATCACCACGCTTCAGCGTGCCACGCTCGACGATCACGGTCGCGGTCGCGCCACGACCTTGCTCTACTTGAGATTCGATAATGGTGCCAGAAGCAGGGCAGCTAGGGTTCGCTTGTAACTCGAGCACTTCTGCTTGCAGCAGAATCATGTCGAGCAGATCGTCAATGTTCGTGCCCTTGAGCGCGGAAACCTCGACTGCAATCGTTTCACCGCCCCAATCTTCGGGTGCGATGCCCTTTTCCTGCATCTGCTGCTTCACGCGGTCGACGTTGGCGCCCTTCGCGTCGATCTTATTGATCGCAACGATAATGGCGTTGTTGGCCTCCTTGGCAAATTTCAGTGCTTCGTCTGTCTGTGGTTTGAAGGCGTCGTCCGCCGCGACCACAAGGATCGAGACATCGGTCACATTGGCACCACGCTCACGCATCATGGAGAAAGCGGCGTGACCAGGCGTATCGATAAACGAAATCTTCTGGCCATTGTGCTCGATCTGATACGCACCGATGTGCTGGGTGATACCACCCGCTTCGCCGCTAACCACATTGGCCTTACGAATGGTGTCGAGCAAGGTCGTCTTACCATGGTCGACGTGTCCGAGGATACACACAACTGGTGGGCGCGGCTTGAGGAATTTAGGATCGTCGTCGTCGGGCTTCTCAACCTTCGGCTTCGCAGAACCAGTTTGCTCGTTTTGCTCGCCGCGATGATGAATTTCTAGCTCACAGCCGTGACGCGTCGCAATTTGAACGGCGACATTTTCTTCGATGGTTTGATTCATCGAAGCGAAAATGCCGAGCTCCATTAGCTCAGAAATCAATTTGAAAGGCTTGAGACCAATCTCACCAGCGAAGTCGCGAACAACGATCGGTGGTTTGATATGAATCTTCTTAAGTCCACTCTCAGGTGCTTCAGCTGTTTCACCTTCTGGCAACGCAGTATCGGCCGCTGGTGCGGCCTCTTTTTCAACGGGCTTAGCCGCTGCCGGAGGCTTGGGCGGCCCCGCAGGTGTAGGTGCTGCCGGAGGCTTCGGTGGACCTGCAGGTTTTGGAGCAGGCGGTGTCGGGGGTGTTACCGGAGGCTTCGCAGCCGCTGGTTTCGGAGCCACAGGCGGCTTGGAAGCTGCAGGTGTTTCGACAGACTTAGGCGCCACAACTGCTTTAGCAGGAATTGCTGCTGCTGGTGGTGTCGAAGCAGGCTTCACACCCACAACTGCTTGAGGCGGAATCGCCGCGGCGGGCGGTTTTGTGCCAACAGCTGCAGTCGATGGCTTGGGTGCCTTTGGTGGGCCGCCCACCGGTGGACGTGGTGGACCGCCAGCTGGTGGTTTAGGAGGGCCGCCGGCTGGTGGCTTAGGTGGTCCCGCTGGGCTCACTGGCTTCGGTGCGGGCGGAGGTGTCACTGCTTTGACTGGCTCGGCAGGCTTTGGAGCCTTTGCCGCTTGAGCTGCTTTTTCGGCTTCGGCTTTGGCTGCTTTTTCAGCCTCAGCTTTCGCCGCCTTTTCTTCATGCTCACGCTCGATGTCCGCGACTGACTTCACGAAGACGCCCTCGGGCAACTTCGGTGCAGCAGGCGCATCGGGTTCGGCAGGAGCAGACGCCTCCTCGGTTTTTGGCGCTTCCGGCTCAGGAGCTTCGGTAGCGTATTCTTCGCGAAGGGCGTCGGCAGAGATATTATCAATCGTGCTGGAAGCGCTCTTCACCTCGAAGCCACGACTTTTCAGGAGCGCGATGAGCTCCTTGTTCTCCATTCCGATATCTTTGGAAAGTTGGTGTATACGTACACTCATAAATGAGTAATATTATTAAGTCTGGTTGTTGGTTGGAACGGCGCGCAAGCGACTAACCGTTTTGCTGAAAAAATGCGGCGACCTTGGAGATCACATCGGCGGCCTCTTCGCTGCTGAAACCAGCATCGACAAGGTCATCGGCAGTGACGCCTTCAAAGACTTCTGGGCTGGCAAATCCGATCGCCACCAAGCGGGAAGCAACATCGGGGTCGAGTCCGTCGATCGCGTTGAGCCCTTGCACGGCCTTAGCTACCTTCTCGTCGAATCCTACGGCTTCCTTCTCTTCCTTCGCGATATCGAGCTTCCACCCAAGAAGTCGTGAAGTGAGCTTGGCATTGAAGCCACGGCGACCAATTGCAATCGAAAGATCGTCTTCCGCCACTTCGAAATGAATGCGGCGATCACTTTCGTTGACCTTGATGTTCTTAGGCACTGCAGGCTTGAGCGCCTCCTCCAATAATTGCAGCGGATCCGGGAAATAGCGGATGATGTCGATCTTTTCACCACCGAGCTCGCGGACGATGGTTTTGACACGCGCACCACGTGCACCGACGCACGCTCCGACAGGGTCTACCTTAGGATCGCTACTGTTCACAGCGATCTTGGTGCGGTAGCCAGCCTCACGTGCCATCGCTTCGATGGTGACGGTGCCGTCTGCGATCTCCGTCACTTCGAGCTCGAAAAGCCGACGCACGAAATTCAAATTTGAGCGGGACAGAATGATGTCCGGGCCGCGGTTGGTCTGCTCGATTTTGAGCAACAAGCAACGAATGCTCTCACCAGGCGCGTAATCTTCGCCTTGCACACGTTCGCGTGGTGGCAGGATCGCTTCGGCTTTGCCAAGATCGACAATCAAATCACCGCGCTCGCGACGGCGCACCGTGCCTGTCACGATGTCGCCGACTGTGTCTTTGTAATCATCGTAAATGCGATCCTTCTCAAATTGGCGAATGCGCTGCATGATCGCCTGACGCGCAGTTTGCGCGGCAATACGGCCGAGATACGCAGGGTCGACTTCCTTTTCAATACTATCGCCGATTTGCGCATTAGGATCGATTTGGCGTGCCTTTTCGATGTGAATTTCAACATCAGCATCTCCAACAGAGTCAACGACTTGCAACTGACTCCATGCCTTAAGCGCACCTGTTTTAGGGTTGATCACCACACGGATGTCTTGCCCCGCGCTAATGCCCTTTTGGGCTGCGCTCGCGATGGCACCAGAGATGGCTTCGATCATGTCTGGACGACTGATCCCCTTCTCTTTCTCCATGTATTCTAAAACTGATAGTATCTCGTGGCTCATTTGGGTGCTAAAAATAAAAAAAGCAGGCTATGCCCGCTTTTAAAGTGTTGCTGGGTTTAAAAGTGAATCCGGCACATTAGAGGGCCCTTAGTGCTTGTCAAGGTACCTTGTAAAGGGTTTGAGCTGAGTCACTCGTCCCTGCTTTATACTTGCGTCGAGACCGCGTCTGCGCATTTTCCGCCCCAACAGCCGCCCTGCTCGCTGAATTCCCAGGGCAACGCCATTCCGGCACAGAACCACTGAATTCATGAAAACTGTCATCGTATACTCCGGGGGACTCGATTCCACCGTACTGCTCTACCACTTGCGCGACGCAGGGCACGATTTGCACGCACTCTCCATCGACTATGGGCAACGCCATCGTTGCGAACTCGATCGTGCAGCCGCGATTTGCGCCGAGCTCGAGATTCCACAGCCTATGGCCGACCTCTCCGCCATCCAGCCGCTGCTGGCTGGCAATAGCCTGACGTCTCCGGAGATTGAAGTCGCGGAAGGCCACTATACGGAGGAGAGCATGAAAACCACCGTCGTCCCGAATCGAAATATGATCTTTTTGGCGATCGCCACCGGCCACGCGCTTTCCATCCAAGCCGGCCAGATCGCCTACGCCGCGCACTCGGGTGACCACGCCATCTATCCCGACTGCCGCAACGAATTTGCGGACGCCATGGCCGCCGCCATCGAACTTGCCGACTGGGAGCAGGTTAAGCTTAGCCGCCCCTTCGTGGATTGGAGCAAGGCCGACATCGTGCGCCGTGGCGCCGTACTCGGCGTCCCCTTCGAAAAGACTTGGTCTTGCTATAAAGGGGGCGAAGTCCACTGCGGCCGCTGCGGCACCTGCATCGAGCGCCGCGAAGCCTTCGATCTCGCTAAAGTCGAAGATCCCACAACCTACGCCGACGATGCTCCCAGCCTCGAAAGCCTCCGCGCCAATGGCTGGCGTCTCTAAAGAAGACTGCTTCCGAGTTCCCAGTGATTGCACATCCAATTTAATTCCTAATTGTTCCTTCAGCCGCCCTAAGGGCCCCCACTTCAGTCAGCCCTTCGGGCAAACCGTTCCAGTTCACCATCTTCGCGCTCACGCGCTACGTCCTAATTCTCCCGCCGTGCTCACTTGCAAGAAATCCTATCGCGACATCCCGTTCGCCCACCGCCAACACCACCACAGTGGGCACTGCGCCCTCATACATGGGCACAACTGGACGATCACACTCACCTTCGCCTGCAACGAGACCGACGAAAATGGCTTCGTATTGGACTTCGGAAAAGTAAAGTATCTTAAAAAGTGGATCGACGAGAATCTCGACCACGCCTGCCTCTTTAATGAGAGCGATCCCGAGAAAGAGGCCCTACTGAAACAATTTGGCCACCTATTCAAAGCTTATACGCTCCCGACCTGCTCCTGCGAAGGACTCGCCGAGCATATCTATCATACCTTCAACCCCATGGTGCGCGCACAAAGCGACAATCGCGCCTGGATCACAGAAGTTGAAATCGAGGAAGACAATAAAAACAGCGCCGCCTACCGGCCCACATAAGCGCCCGCAGAGACTGTAGTTAACAGGCTATTTTCCCCGGCTACTAGGGCATTCACATGCCAGGACGGACGTGGTCGATTTGCATGAATTTAACAGTCAAATGTCTCGAATAGAAAAGAGATCGCTACATAATCGCAGTTTCGGCACAATTCTTTCTATTAAGGAGCCATGAAACCGCGCAACAGACTACCAAACACGCAAGCCCAAGGCGGCTTTGCGCTCGTACTTGCGCTCACGCTAATGGGCTTCGTCCTTGTGCTTCTAGTTTCCATGACGTTGATGATCAACGTAGAAACTGTCAGTAGCCAAGCCACACTCTCACAACTCCGGGCAAAAGAAAGCGCCCGCCTCGCCCTAATGATGGCACTCGGCGATCTTCAACGCTACGCCGGCCCCGATCAACGGGTGACAGCACGAGCAGAAATTTTAAATAGCGATCTAGCTAGTGACCATCCATACTGGACGGGGGCCTGGGATAGCAACAACATGAGCTCAAATCCACATTGGATGGTCTCTTGGCAGGATCAGAGTTCGCAAATACCGCCCACTGATACATTGCAACTCCTCGGCTCTGGAGCAGCAGGAGCACTCAGTAGCAACTATGTGAATGCTCCAGTCATCCATGTCATCGGCAATAACAGCTCCAATAATTCCAAAATCGCTTGGTGGGTCAGTGACGACGGCGTCAAAGCTAGCGCTGGCAACCGCCCGAGGCAGCTAAGGGCGACCTCAAATTTCCTAACAACTGAATCCTTTGATGCCCTTGATCTGCTAGTGGCCTCCAGTCAAGGGCTGGAAAGTATTTTTCCAAACTATGATCGATTTAGCTCAAGTGACGCCAAGCACTTAGACCGTGTTTTTTCTTATAAACAGTTACTCGCACAATCCGACTTCCTTGAAGCCGATGCAGACTTCTCCAACGAAGCGGGCTACCACTCGATTGCCCCCTTTAGCCTAGGCGTGCTCTCGAATACACTCAGCGGTAGCGACGGTGGCTTACTTAGAGATCTTTCACTCTTCCCCCAAATGCTAGGCACTGAGCTCGCTGAATACCTCCAACTCGGCGAGGCACATGCAGACGCTCAAAACCTGCTCAGTGACGCAGTGGCGAGCAAGCGACTGTTCAGTCAAATCCAAGGCCTCGAAGCCATCGGCCCACTTAACGATGGCGATATCGCCACTCCAATTGCCCCGATCCTTTCGAATTTCATGATGGCCTTTACCATCCGCTCCGAGTCCCCCGTCGCCAGTAACCCAAACTTCTACCTGCGCATGCGCTTCTTTTGTGAGTTTTGGAACCCCTACACAAATGCCTTAAGTATGCAAGATGAGGCGAACAACAATTTAGAATTGGAACTAGAAATAAACGGACTGCCCGAAGTCACTGTCCATAAGACCACAGGCACTCTGGCTCATAGCGCCCCCATTGATATTCAAAGTTTAACGGGTCAACCCAGCCATCCTGATAACTCGATGGTGATACGCTTGGTAAATGATACATCTCAGGATTGGCTGCCAGGACAATCTAAGAATTGGACAGGAGTGGATGCCACTCGTGCAACGGGTGCCTCACCTTATTACTCCATTCAAAATGATGGAAAATCCTGGAATGACCCAGATCATAACCTGGGAGGAGCGACCGGGATCGACACATTCGAACCGCGCCTCACATCCGACCTTCGACATGAAAGCACTGGCAACAACAACATCACTGTAAAAGTTTACTTAGTCAACGACGCCACCAATGAGCGTGAATTGCTCTCGACCATCGACAGCCTGGAGTATCAACCCGTCTCCACACGCCCGAGCGGCTACAGTAACACACACAGTGGATCTAAATTTGGCTACCACTTCATATTGCGTGGACCCCACCTAAGCGCCAATGACTCCGAATACTACAGAGGACGCTGGCTCTACGACCACGACCCGAGAAACCCAGCGCCGGAGTTTAATCCGGATTGGAATCTAGACAACGACCCCGACGTTCCCAGCGGCAGCGCCTACGTACCCATAAAAGATGGGATTAGTACCCTGCTAACCCCCGCACCAGCCGAAATCTTTGATCCTGACACCATTAATACCATTGTTTTCAGACGCATAATGGACCGAAGCTCAGGAATCAACGGACAACATTACAATACGCTTTGGCAAAATGCACCGCTATTTGAACTGCCACGCGAACGTATCCTTTCACTCGCTTCCCTTCAACACCTCTACTTCCACAATGAGCGTCCATTCCAAGTCGGTAATAGCTGGGGCAGCGACGGTGCCACCAATACCTCTGCATGGTTTGACCGCTACTACTTCTCTGGTTTTAGCCGCAGTGATAATCCCAACTCATTCGACACAACTACAGGACCGACAAACCCGAGCCTAGTCTTTTATCACCCCAACGACTTCGCCAATGAACTCAATGACTGGCAAGCAAACACGGCCTCCGATACAGAGGCCGCCAAGAACCCAGCTGAACTCCTGATGGTCGCCAACCGTTTTAATGTCAATTCCACCTCTGTCGCCGCATGGAAGGCCGTACTGAGTTCCTTGCGTCTCGATAATTTCGAATACTTAGACTACCCCGAACAAGACACCTCCGACCTCTCTACACTCACGATCAACCAACAAAGTCGCATCGGCAGCTTTGCTCGTTTTTCTCACTCTCTGGAGGAGACCTACGAAGCCCCCGAGACTCCAGCTTTCGATAATGGCGAGTCCATCGCCCCCTCCGCATTCTATCGCCACGGCGCACGGCGCTTCGACGACGACGAATTTGAAGCCTTCGCAGAAGAGATCGTTCGTCTGATCAAGGAACGTGCCAGTCCCTTCGCAACCATGGAATCCTTCATTTCGGCAGCTAGCGGCGAAGAAGAAAGTCTATTGGAAAAAGCCATAGCTGCCGTCTTTGCCCCTAGTGGTCGTCAAGAATGGGACCATCAATGGGAGACCACAGGCGTGCGCGGCAATAATGCTGATATCATCGAAATCGATCATTTCTCACCAGGATTTCTCACCCAAGCGGATGTGCTATCCGCCATCGGCCCCATGTTGGCTCCCCGCTCAGATACATTTACTATTCGCACCCGCGGCGATAGCATCAACCTCGAGGGCCAAAGCGAAGCGAGTGCTTATTTAGAAGCTACTTTTCAACGCACCCCAGAAACCGTCGATTCCACGGCCAATCCAACCGAATCCAATGATCGCCGTTTCATCCTAATTTCACTACGTTGGCTATCGGAGAAAGAAGTATAATGCAGCTACACAATCATATCCACGCCTTCATACTGCTCCTAATCACCACAATCAGCGCGGGAGCACAGCCAGCAGTACGTGAAATTGAATTTAACGTCTATGGCCAATACCCTGTTCGAAATATCGAATACCGACCGATCGGAGAGAGCTCGATTCAATTAGGTGAAGAGCCCCCCGCCCCCGTCGCGATCAAGACGCATTCGCTCGCACGCATGGGGCCCTACACTTATAAGGGCATTGAACCGATCGAGTTCTATAACGCAAAGAATCAAGAGCTTGTAGCAAAAGTCACCATACCGCCCGATAGCGATAAATGGTTACTCATATTCCTCAAGAATCCTCGCTACAAAAGTGACCCGAATGGGCAACTCAGGTACCTCGTTTATCCCTTTAACGATAGCCCTTCGCACTTACCTGCCGACGGCCTGATTTTTCTAAATATCTCAGGAAACGCACTCGATGGTTTACTTGAAGATAAGCGAGTCAGCCTAGGCGTAGGCGAATCAGGCACATACCGAGTACAAGAAAGCCTCCCAATCAATTTATGGGCACGCAGTTTCGACGGAGAAAAACTCCTGCCAGCACTGGTTAAAACATACAGCTTTACTCCCAATCACCGCTACCTGATGATCTTCTTCCCACCTGTTTTAACGGGTTCCGTCGACCTGGATGTGCGATTCTTAAGTGAATCTGCAGAATAATAGTTAGAGCCAAGCCTCAGCAAAATTCTCAGCGCCTGCCAGACAATGCCCGAAACTTGGCCCACAAGTGGCTGAATGACCACGCGAAATCTCTTGGGCGTTCTTTGAGCCAATGGTTGAGGTGTTTCACATCAATCCATTGCCCCTCCATCACTTCAGTCGAATCCAGCACAAAAGGCCCCTCCGACTCGCAAGTGTAGACCCACACAAACTCATAGCCCGTCTGCTTACAAGGCGCCTCCTTGAACACACGTTTCAGCTGATGCGGATCGTGAAGACCGATTTCTTCGGCCAACTCCCGCGGGGCCGCATCATCGTAATCCTCTCCGGTGTCCACATGCCCCGAACAAGAACTGACCCACTTACCAGGCGCAGTGTCTTTGCTTAAAGAACGACGTTGTAAGTACAGCTGCCCCGCTTGATTGAATACAAACACGTGCACAGCTCGGTGCAGTAGCTTTTCGCGGTGCACCACCGAACGTGGCTCCTGACGGAGAACATTATCGTCGTCGTCGACGACATCAAAGATATCAGTAACGGGCATGATCATTGAAACATAAAATAAATGGGGTAGGAATGCATGAAACTTAGTCCAAATCCACTCCTTTGATCGAGCATAAGAATGCTCATTTTCGTTAAGAAAATATGAAATATAAGGAGAATACCCTAATCGGGCATAGCAAACATCCAAGGAATTACGCCCGAGTTCACTTTTACCTCCTCAATCTTGAGTGTGCTCACCCATTCCCCGTCTTGATAACTTTCCACCTGCCTAGCGATCGGCATGCCATAATCTCGAACATAATCGCGATAGACGACACTGTTCACCGTACCATTCAATAGATCCTGACTCACTGATTTAACTTCAAGATGCGTACGTATATCTATAAAATAATCCACTTGATAATCATTCGCGAGTTTCACTCGTATCTGATGACAAATATTTCCGTCTGTCGGCACTGTATCAATGTACTCAATTCTCTTTTCATCAGCAAAAGGATACAGCAAATGGCTACCGAAAGTCGAATTATGTATGAAACGTCGCGCCTCCATTTCTGACATAGGCGCCGAGAGTGCATCACGCTCCCCCAGCTTTTGCCAAGCAACCTCACCATCATAGCCTAAAAGCATAGCACGTTGATTGTCACCAATGCTTAACTTTATGAGATTTGGCTTCTTCTGATAGGCCTTAAGCTCGAACTCTCCACTCTCTATTTTCAAAGTGCCCAAAATCTTTAAACTAGAAATTTGTTCCCACTGCTCCTCACCTCCTAGGCCCTCCTGATAATAACGCTGAATGATCCGAGCCAATTGTCCCTCTCCCAATTCAGGCATGGCCACAGTCTGCAGCATGGCTTTAGTTTCATCTGCAGGTATCTGCAGCACGTTATCTGTAACGGAAGCTTCGTCGGCCATCACAGATATATTAGCCGCACACATTCCGAGGGCTCCTAAAATACAAAAAAGGTGTCGCTGTAAAATCATGGATGTCTAAGAGTAAATAGAATAGGTCTATCGGCTAGATTATTTGTTCCAGTAATTCGCAACCATCCTCGACTTAATACGATCCTATATTCAACAACGAAAATGGTGGACTTACCGCCCTCGAAGAGACACTCATCACAATCGTATTATGGCAGTTTTTAACTACAAAGCGCGACAGGCAGACGGAACGATTACCAGCGGTTCGATCGAGGCTGCAGAGCGTCGACTGGCCATGCAGCGCCTACAAGCGCAAGGGCTCAGTCCAATGGCACTCAAAGAAGGCAGCACAAGCGCACCGTCGATTTTTGCCAAACTGGGAGAACGCAGCAAATCTCTACGCAATACTGGTAGCTCTACAGACCAGTCCAACATACCCGTCAAACAGCGTGGCTCAAAACGTGAACACATCGGACTCACCGTGTTGAAGCGCCTCATGGAGCTACATAGCTCTGGCCTTCCAATCGGGGATTCGATTCGTATTCTCAGTCAGCGCCTCAGCGATAAAGAGCAACGGGGAATCGTCCAAACTCTGTGGCGAGACTTAAGCGAAGGTTCCACCCTTGCCGGAGCTATGTCGCGCCAACCACGCTATTTCCCGAACTCTATCAGCTATGTCATCGAGGCCGGTGAGGCCACCGGTAATCTCGCGCCAATCCTACGTAAAGTCATTGACTACCTCGAAGAAAAGGAAGCGATCCGCAAGAAGATGATCGCCAGCATGATGTATCCTACATTCATCTGCACAGTCGCCATCGCCGTGGTGGTGCTCTTTATGACTGTGTTACTGCCTCAGATTCAAGGCATGCTGGATCGTCTCGGGGGCGAAATGACTTGGAGCGCACGTATCTTAATCGACGGCTCATCACTAATCGCCAAAGCGGGTCCTTTTATACTCATTGCGGGCATCGTAGGCGCCCTCGCCTTCCAACAATGGCGACGCAGTGAAAAAGGCCTACGCCGCTCCGATTCATGGCTCCTGAAATTGCCACTGCTCGGAAAGATTTTCCTCTATGGTGACCTATTTCAAGTCGGTAACTTGATCACCACCTTACTCGAGAGTGGCATCAATACCACGGAAACACTCAGACTTACCGAGCGCACCGTCAAAAACTCAGAGCTCAAAGAACGCTTTAATACTGCCCGCGGCCAAGTCAACGAGGGTCTATCAATTGCACAGGCCTTTCAACGCAACCGCTTCATGCCGGAGCTCGCAGTCGACATTTTAACCGTCGGTGAAAACACGGGAAATTTAGCTCACAGCATGAACGAAATCACCCGCAGCTTCCGAAACGAGCTGACTGCCCGTCTTAGCAAATTAACCACACTGGTATCCACTGGTGCCCTGATTTGTGCCTTTATTTTAGTCGCCCTGATCGCCCTGGGGATTGTCACCAGCGTCTTTCAGGTCAGCCGCACTCTCTCGTAAGACAAAGCAAGTAGCGGGGCTCTTTAGACCCCGTTCCGCGTCCCGCCAAGCAACCGACAGCCAAAGACACACCGAAACCGAGGCTAAAGCACTCGGCTACGACTGACCCACCATTCACTTCGTAGCGGGGCTCTTTAGACCCCGTTCACGTCTCGCCCAGCAACCGGCAACCAAAGACTCATCGACCACGCTATCCACGCGGTAAAGTAAACGACATACGCGTCCCCTCACCCAGCTTGCTTTCAGCTAGCACACTGCCGCCGTGTAATTGCACGATATGCTTCACAATACTCAAGCCGAGGCCTGTGCCTCCAGTTTCACGTGAACGCCCCTTATCGACACGATAGAAGCGCTCAAAGAGATGCGGTAAGTCCTTAGCAGGTATGCCTGGTCCATCATCCACAACAGCGCAGCGCACATGCCCCGAATCAGAATCGAGCGTGGCCTCCAGCTGTATGCGTTTAAACTCAGGCGCATAACGAAATACGTTTTCAATAAAATTATCCAAGACCTGGTGAATTCGATAGCGATCAAAGGGCAAGCTGTCGATCCCCTCCTCTACGCTGACCACGATCGCCTGAGTCTCCGAATTCATGCGGGCACGGTAATTCTCCGCAACTTCATCTAGCAATGGACGCAAGGGCTGATCCACTGGCTCGATCTGATCAGGGCGTGATTCCAAACGAGAGATCGTTAACAAATCCTCCACCAACACATGCAGACGCTCTGCATTGTTTAGAATCTTAGAAGTAAAGCGCAGACGCGCCTTGGGATTGATGGTTGCTTCATCATCAATCAAGGTCTCCGCAAAGCCCTTAATAATCGTCAAAGGCGTGCGCAACTCATGGGAGACATTCGCCACAAACTCCCGCCGCATAACTTCTAAAGCCTTCAATTGGGTGATATCATGCAGCACTAACAAGGTCGACTGCGAGTCCGCAGGCTCCAAGCCAGTCACCTTTGCGCACGAAGCTTCAAACCAAAGTGTTTCATTCCCCTGCTCAATCCGGATTTGCGTCGGCTCTGTGCGATCCACCTTAGCAGCCGCATCCAATAACTCCAGCAGGGTCAAGGAGCGAAAGACGCCTTCCAAGCGCAGGCCGTGAATCGATTGCCCGCCACGAAAAAGTTTCTCTGCGGAGCGATTAGCATATTCCACCACTCGATCCGCATCAAATACAATCACCACCTCCTGCACCGCCCCAAGCATCGCCTCAACTTGACTGGAGTAGCCGCTCTTCTGCGCGGAGGCGTGGTTGTGTGAATCAATCAAGCCATTCAAGGAATCGACGAGCCCTAAAGCCCCAATTCGCTCTAAAACATCCGACGAATCTTCTGGCAACATGCGACGACGAGAACGCACCGCGCCCTCCAACTCCCGCAATAAACGTCGCATCCGCAAGCCCCGAACAAATAACACCAGCGACAAAACTGACAATACGAACGTAATAATCCAGAGCATGATAAAGAAGTAGATATAGAATTGGGGCCTCGATGAAGCGTCATTGATTGACGAAATTACTACGCCTCCAACAGACAATCACAAGCAACTAAGCTCACGCCACACGCGAACAATAACGATAGGCAATAGACAGCGAGAGCCGACTCTCGCTAGACATCCACTGCACGATAACCAACGCCACGCACTGTCTCTATTAAGTGCGCGTAAGTACCCAGTTTCTCGCGCACACGACGCACGTGCGTGTCCACGGTCCGTGTCTCAATATCAGTGTCATAGTGCCATACATTGACTAATAAGTGCTCACGCGATTGCACACGCCCTTTGCGCTCCATCAACAACTTCAACAAGCGGAACTCAGTCGCAGTCAGCACCACGGGCACCCCATCCACAGTCAATTCATGTAAATCCTCATCGATCACGACCCCCGCAATCTCAATGCGCGACTGCGTCGGGGCATCAACCGGACTGCCTGAGCGGTTGAGCATATTACTAATGCGCAATAGCAACTCCTTCGCATTAAATGGCTTCGAAAGGTAATCGTCGGCTCCGGTTTCCAAGCCTTTGACACGGTCTTCCGCCTCGCCGCGGGCACTTAGAAAAATGATCGGAATGTCCTTCATAGAAGGGTCCGAACGCGCGATGCGGCACAGTTGCAAGCCGTTCAACTCGGGCATCATGATGTCTAAAATCATCAAATCTGGCACGAAATCACGCACCTTGGCAACAAACACCAAAGGATCATTCAAAACCTCAACACGATAGCCCTCTTGCTCAAGTTTATACTCCAGCAACTCTGTGACGTCAGGCTCATCGTCTAAAACTAAAATTCGGTGCACTTTCGGGGCGCTCATAGGATTTGTGTGGCTCAACAGCCAGTGTGTTTATGCGGTTTCCAAGAGAGTCTCGGTTCTCTGTAACATCGATCAAGACCTATTACATCTAATTACAGGTCAACGCTTAAAGCGATCCCAGCCCAAACACGACTCGTTTTTCACAGCAATGAAACATCAGCGTTTCACAACCGTAACAAATGCAGTAAATCCCAACGCTTATACTCGCCTCCCACTGCGCGCCTCCAGGTGCACCATCAAAATACTAATATCCGCGGGGTTCACCCCGCTGATACGACTGGCCTGACCGAGTGTCCGCGGCGCAATCTCGATTAACTTCTGTGCACTCTCACTGCGCAAGCCTTTCACTTCAGTAAAATCAAAGCCCTCTGGCAACTTGATCTTATCAATGTGCTTCATCTTCTCGATCTGCTTTTGCTCACGTTCCAAATAGCCTTTAAATACAACTCGATAGTGTACCTCCTCACGCACCTCTTTGCTTTCCTGCAAGAGCTCTGCTGGAAAGTCCTGCTGCGAGTGGGAACGACGTAAATGCAAAGCATAGGTCTCCCCCGCCCGACGCTCCACTTCTAAGCGCTGCGTCCACTCCGCAACCTTGGCCGCCTTTTCTTTCATACGAGCCAAACGCTGACGATCCACTAGTTGCAAACGATTCACCGAATCCAATAAGCGCAGCTCCGCGCTGGGGTGATTAAACAATAGACGATGCTCCGCACGACTCGAGAACATACGGTACGGCTCCTTAGTGCCCTTTGTCACCAAATCATCAATTAGCACGCCCAAATAGGCCTCATGCCGCTGCAAGACCAACGGCTCCTGCCCGCGAATCTTTTGAACTGCATTCACACCGGCAATTAAGCCTTGCCCTGCAGCTTCCTCGTAGCCCGAGGTGCCGTTAATTTGCCCCGCAAAGAACAAGTTTTCGACCTTTTTAGACTCTAAGGAAGGATACAACTGTGTCGGCGGCGCGAAATCATACTCCACCGCATAGGCCGGCCGCAGCATGTGCACATTCTCGAGTCCATCAATACTGCGCAGCATGTCCAACTGCACTTCAAAAGGCAAACTCGTCGAAAGCCCATTAATATACCACTCATTGGTATTTCGTCCCTCCGGCTCCAGGAACAACATATGGCGCTCCTTATCTGCGAAGCGCACAAACTTATCCTCGATACTCGGACAGTAACGCGGCCCCGTGCCTTCAATTTGGCCCGAATACATCGGCGACATGTGCAAATTATCTGTCACTACCTGACGCGTGGCTGGACCCGTATACGTCATCCAACACGAAACCTGATCCGCCCCCGGCAGCCAACCCAGCTTTCGCTGTCCCGCATGTTCCACGTGGAACAGTGGGTGCTCGGCATTTTCAGCCGTGGAACTTGATTGTTCCACGTGGAACGTTCCGCTCTCGGACTCTTCTGCTCCACGCTGCGATTGTTCCACGTGGAACACATTATCGATTCCACGGGTATCGTAAAACGCAAACAATGTGGGGTCCGCATCGCCCTTCTGTTCCTCCAGCTGACTGAAATCAATACTACTGCCTAGGATACGCGCGGGGGTGCCTGTTTTGAGCCGCTCGAGCTCAATGCCTGCTTCCAGAAAAGAACCGGAGAGCCCCTCCGCGGAAAAGTCGCCCATGCGACCTCCCTTATTGGTGTTCTTGCCCACGTGCATGAGGCCGCGCAAAAACGTGCCCGTAGTCACAATCACAGTTTTAGCGTAAAAATCGACCTCGAGATTGGTGCGCACGCCGACAACTTTATCGCCCTCAAAAATGAGCCCTTGCACCATTGCCTGGAAAAGATCCAGATTTTCCTGCAACTCCAGCACGTGCTTCATGCGATATTGATAGGCTTTTTTATCGCATTGCGCGCGTGGCGCCTGCACAGCTGGCCCCTTGGAGGCGTTAAGCAGCCGAAACTGTATCGCAGTGGTGTCGGTATTGATCGCCATTTCACCGCCGAGCGCATCAATTTCACGCACCATGTGCCCCTTGGCCTGACCGCCAATCGCGGGATTACAACTCATCTGCGCGATGGTATCCAAGTTGCCGGTCAGCATCAGGGTGTCTGCACCCAAACGCGCCGAGGCGAGGGCGGCCTCACAGCCAGCGTGACCTGCACCACATACAATCACATCATAGGGCTGATGCTTACCAAATTTTAGTCCCGAACTCATTTCCCAATACAAAACTGTTTAAACAAACTGTCGAGCATACGCTCATTATCGACGCGCCCGACCACCTGACCGATATATTCCACCGCATCACGCAGATCCGCCGCAATCAACTCCGAAAGTTCGCCGTCACGCAACTTCGTCAATGCCAGTTCCAAAGCGGTCAAGGCTTCGCCCAACGAGGCGGCATGACGCGCATTCACCACCACGCCGTCGCCCTGTGGTTGGGTCAAACTGGCGTCAATCGACTGCAACCACACCTCACGCAGTTCAGCGAGCCCTTTGCGCTCCAGCAGCGACGTGCGCACATGCTGCAATCCGGGCAAAAAGTCACCGCGCTCGGCGGCCCCAGCTAAGTCGGTCTTATTTTCGATCACTATGGTATTGGCCGGCGTCAAGCGCTCCAGCAGCGATTCCGGTAGAGTAGGGCAGGGCGCGGTGGCATCCAGCACCAGTAAAAAGAAATCAGCGGTCTCAGCCTGCTCGATGGTATGATCGATGCCAAGCTGTTCAATTTTATCGCCGGCTTCGTGCAAACCAGCGGTATCCAGGATTTCAATACGCCAAGGTCCGACCATCATAAAGGCGGAAATATAGTCGCGGGTGGTGCCGGGAATATCGCTCACAATCGAGCGATCGGCCCCCGTCAGCGCGTTGATCAAACTGCTTTTGCCGACATTGGGCTCCCCGATAATCAAAGTCTTAATGCCTTCGTGGAGTAGGGCGGAGTAGCGCTGGGTCTCGATCAAATCACGAATTTCCACGATCAACTGACGCAACTCGGACGCCGGGCCCGCCTGATCTTCACCGGGCAGGTCTTCTTCCGGGAAGTCGATATAGGCCTCCAAATGCGCCATCACACTCAGCAAGCGCTCCGTCAACTCGCTCATTTTACGCCCTACAGAGCCGTGCAACTGACGCTGCGCCACCTCAAGACTGCGATCGGAACGCGCACGAATTAAATCCGAAACGGCTTCTGCCTGGCTCAGATCCATACGCCCATTCATAAAGGCGGTGCGGGTAAATTCACCCGGTTCCGCGGGCCGGCAACCGCGCGCCATCAGGTCGGTCAAAATCTTTTGAACGATCAAGGGATTCCCATGCGGGGCGATCTCTAGCATCGCCTCGCCAGTAAACGACTGCCCCTCAGCGAAAAAGGTAAAGACACACTCATCGACCTGCACTCCTTGCTGGTCGGTGTAATTGGCAAAGTGCGCAAAGCGCTTCTTCAAAGGCTTGGAACGCTGCGTAATCGCAAGCGCGAGTTCCGCACACGCGGGACCACTCAAACGGATCAAGGCAATCGCAGATTCACCCGCAGGCGAGGAGAGGGCGACAATAGTATCATTGGCAGGCATAATACCCGCTAAATTCACTGAATCCGCCGCTGGGTCAAGAGTGAGTATGCGTCGACTCAATCGCAGGGGCGCGACTTGTTTTTAATGCCCTTGGGTGCACACCCGCCTCATGCTGTGCGCTGTGGCTCTGCGGGCGTCACAAGTGGCGCCCCTACAGAATAAATTACAGCAGCTCTCTGACTGACTCCCGAAATCGGTCCAACTTGGCATCCACAAACTCTTTAACTGTCGGTGCGTCTTCTTCAATCAATGGTGTCAGATCCATGGCAAACCACAGCTGATCGACCGTATCCACAGTGAACGCATCATAGAAAGTCGCATTCGCGCGGCGACGTCCCAACACGGCTTGACCATAATCCTTACCACCCGCGATCTGAGATTCGAAGCAGGCATTCAACTTTTTGGCCAATTCTGGGTGACCACTCACATCCAGTGCCACCTTGTCTTCGGGCGACAACCAGTCTAAATCACGCCACACTTCACAGCCATAAACCTTCTTAGGACGAGAGTAGGGCGGCACCCGCAGCAGCGCCTCAATCACCGCATGAAACACGGCCACATGACAGGCATGCTTATCTGCAGGGTTGTGCGTATAGAGCACGTCGGGCTGCGTCATCAACAAATAGCGCTCGAGCTGATCCACCAAGTCACCGCGCGTAGCCGGATCTTTGACCTGCGCGCTGGAGAAGCCGAGCTGCGCCATAAAACTATACTGGCCCAATTCTGCCGCACGACGTTGCTCTTGCAGGCGTATTTGCTGCATCTCCGCATCCGTCGTATCCGCAAAAGCACCCGCCCGGGCACTGCCCGCACCATCGGTGCAAGTGATGCCACTAAACCAGGCACTGGCTTGCTCGTAACAGGTGGAAATACCATGAAAAGCCATGAATTCGAGGTCGTCCTGATGCGCCCCGATCGCCAAGTGCGAAGTGCGCGCCTGCGCCTCAGGCGCACATACATTGTCAGGTATAAAAAGATCTACTTGCTGTGCCATAGGGGACTATTTCTGTCGCTGCGAGCATACCGGTGCAAGCCAAGCTTGCTAAACTTGACATTAAACAGAGCGACACTGAGCATCCCGCGATGGCAAATTTTACGATTGGACAACGCTGGATCAGCGAAACAGAACCGGAGCTCGGGCTCGGCATTTTAGAAGAGGTCGATCGGCGCCAAGTGCGCATCGTTTTTTCAGCGGCCAATGAGGCGCGCATCTACGCAACGGCCAATGCACCCATTAAGCGGGTAGAGTTCCACGTGGGCGACAGTATCCACTCACAACAAGGCCAGACAATCGTGATCGAGGAAGTCAAAGAAGAGGCGGGCATCCTGACCTATGTTGGCGGCGGTGTCGAAGTGCCAGAAATGGAACTGGCTGACAGCATTAGCTTCAGCAAGCCTGAGGATCGCTTAATCGGGGGACAAATTGATCAATCGGCCGCCTTTAACCTGCGCTACGAGGCCATAACACGCCTCGCACATGCGAAGCAATCGGAGGTCGCCGGCTTCACCGGCGGACGCATCGACTTGATCCCTCACCAGCTCTATATCGCATCCGAAGTGGCCAATCGCTACATGCCACGCGTCTTGCTGGCGGACGAGGTGGGGCTAGGTAAAACCATCGAAGCCTGCCTGATCTTACACCGCTTACATCTGACCGGGCGTGCGGAACGCATTCTGATCGTGCTCCCAGAGTCTCTAGTGCACCAGTGGTTCATCGAATTGCTGCGCCGCTTTAATATGTGGTTCACTCTCATCGATACGGAACATTGTGAAGCCGTCACAGCAGTGGACCCGGATACAAATCCTTTCAATGAAAAGCAACTGGTCATTTGCAGTCTTAAGACCTTAACCGAGCAAGCGCGCTGGCGTGAATGCGCACTCAAGGCTCGCTGGGATATGCTGGTTGTCGACGAGGCGCACCACCTGGAATGGACTCCCAATCTTGTCAGCCCTGAATATAAACTAGTCGAAAGCTTAACTCAAAAGAGCCATGGCTTACTGCTCTTGACCGCTACGCCAGAACAATTGGGTGCCGAAGGACACTTCGCGCGCTTGCGTCTGCTCGACCCGGAGCGCTATCCAGATTTAGAGAAGTTCCAAAAGGAACAGGCGGGCTACTCCCAAGTGGCCACAGTGGCCAACAAAATTGTGGCACGCGAGGCATTGAGCGAAGAGGACATCAACTATCTGCGTGAAGTCTTTGAAGAGCACAGCGAGGAGGCGCTGCAGCAGCATTTACAACAACCTGATATCCTACTTCAAGAGTTAGTGGATCGCCATGGCACCGGCCGGGTGATTTTCCGTAATTCGCGCGATACCTTGACTGGATTTCCGGAGCGCGAGGGCCACCCTTGCCAGCTGGAGCCACGCGCTAAGTTGTCCAAGGAAGAGCTGCAGCAGCGCCTGCTGCGGGAATTCGACCTGGAAGCAAGTGTGTCTGCTTCCAGCGACGGCGAGCCCGAAAGCTACGACTTCCGCCATGGGCCTCGCATCTTGTGGCTATCGAACCTGCTCAAGGAACTCGGCGACAATGAGAAAGTATTGCTCATCTGCCGCACCCGCGAAAAAGTTCAAGCCATCCACGACGCCTTGTTGGAAGAAATTAACGTCAAAGCGGCGCTCTTCCACGAGGAACTCACACTGCTCCAACGCGATCGCAATGCGGCTTGGTTTGCTGAGACCGACGGCGCAAAAATCTTGCTCTGCTCTGAAATCGGCAGTGAGGGACGCAACTTCCAATTCGCCAATCACTTGGTGCTCTTTGACCTGCCACTCAATCCGGAGCTACTGGAGCAACGGATCGGACGCCTGGATCGGATCGGACAGACTAAGACGATTCAAATCCACATGCCCTACCTCAAACATAGCTGGACGGAGCTACTTATGCGCTGGCATCACGAGGGACTGGACGGAGTGGAGCACTCACTCAAAGGTGGCTACGCCTACATTAAGAAGTTTGGTGAGGCGGTCCGCTCGCTGGGGCCACGCTATCATATCGCTAACAGCGATACGCTGGAAGAAGCTGACCGATTGATCCAAGAGAGCGCTCACTTTCGCCAAGAGCTGGAAGAACGCCTTAGTCAGGGGCAAGACCGCTTGATTGCGCTCAATTCTTTTCACGAAGAAGCCTCCGCCAAGCTGGTCGATAGTATCCGCACCCAAGATGCGGATCGCACTTTGGACCAGTTTATGAATCGAATATTCGATCATTTTGGGGTCAATGTAGAGGATATCGATACCCGCACCTTCCGCCTGGAACCAGGCCAGCTCTTTACCGATTCCTTCCCTGAACTGCCAGACGAAGGCATCACCGTCACCTGCGATCGCACGAAGGCACTGGGGCGCGAAGACATCAGCTTTCTCACCTGGGATCACCCCATGGTGCGCGGAGCAATTGACCTGACACTCAGCTCCGAAAAAGGAAATAGCTCCATCGTGGTCTGGCAGGACCCCAGCATTCAAGCGCCGCCAATTCTAATCGAGGCAATCTATGTGCTGGAAAGCGTCGCTCCGCCGCATTTACACGTCGATCGCTTCCTGCCCCCCACACCTGTTCGAGTATTAATCGATCTGAGTGGCAAGGATTGTAGCGAAGAATACAGCCACGAATACATCAACAAGTATTGCGGCGACGAAGAGGCCTTCCGCCTCAAGCAAGATCCTACACTCCTACAAGCACTGGTGCCGCAAATGCTGCGCGCTGCCAAAGAACATGCGCGCACGCAAAAGTCCGAGCTATTACAGAATGCCATGCACCAAGCACACGAACGCCTAGACGGCGAAGCAACGCGCCTGAAAGAACTGCAGAAGGTGAACCCTAATGTGCGACAGGAGGAAATCAGGATCGCAGAAAACGTGATCGCAGACGTCACCAAGCACATCGCTAAAGCGCACCTGCGCTTAGATGCGGTGCGCCTCATCCTAGGCGAGGCGGGCTAGAATCCGAGGGTGATCAAAGCACCCAACAAACCTGCCACTAGGCCAAAGATCATGTGCCCTAACAGGTGCAACACACCCTCCTGCATGGTTGCCTTGCGGTAATCTTCCAGAGGGTGCCGTTCACTGGCGTAATACATCAGCGCATAGCTGGTGATGAGCCCATGGAAGAAACCAAAACCAAGACCAAGGAAGATCGCCTGCGGAAATGCCAGCGCGCCCATACTTTGCATAATCACGAAATAAATGATGCCGAAGACCACGCCGGCACAGGCATGAATTGCGGTGCCCACCGCAGCAGCGTTCTCTAGCTTGCCAGTAAAAAAGCTCCCGAGCGCACGCACCATATCCGCTCGCCGATCGAAGCAGCGCCCCACCGCACGCATAAATAAGTTCATAACAAAAGCAGCGATCAAACCACAAATCGCACCGAGAATGAGGGCTGTTTGAATATCCATAAGCTATGCTTAACAATATAAGCACACTCACTTATGTCAAATTAGGCTCGTGAATAAGCGCGTAAAGTAGCGGGGCTCTTTAGACCCGCTTCTGCGTCACACTCGGAGCGAAGGCCAAAGGCAGATAGAACCGAGGCTGAGCGCCCGGGCAATACACACTCCGCAACAGGTCACCTCTAGAACAGCTCTTCTTGTGTCGCGACTTTATCGCGCGAATCGCTCCCGCGGGCGTCCTCATCATGTAAATGCCGTGGTGCACGCCTGACCTTTTCATTCAAACTGGCCTCACACTCTGCCACGATACCGTCACAGATCGAGCGCACGTGCAGCCGCAACCACTTTGAAGTCGTGCTTTTCTCCGTATAATCAGCAGGCCCATACGCATGAATCCGTCCCGCACTCAGCAAGGCATCATTCTGCGCAAATTCCCCCTCGCTCTCAGGATTAAAGACCGCGAAGGCCTTTCCTCCATTACTCTTGACCACGGAAAAAACAGGCACATCACTGGGGCCGTCCGCCGTGTAAATCATACGATCAATCGGCACCCGCCGATCCACGCGATCCATCGACGCATTGACGTCAATCTGCGGGTTCTTGTTGCAGCCCTTGTTAATCTCAAAAATGTAACGTGTCTTTATGGTATTATCCACGATCGTACCAATCTGACTAATCTCAAACTCCATGTGCAGTGGTAGCTCATTTTGAGTCGAATAGTTGGGGGGCAGGGGGGCTTCAATAAATTCACAACCGAAAATCCCGTCGACATAGGGCGCAATCATGCTGCCCTTGATCATCTCCGCCAAACCAGTGCTGATAATGTAGTGCTCCAGCTTAATGTTGTGCTTCTTATATTCAGGACGCGACTCGACCACTGCCTGCAATTGCGTGAACAGGTCGGGTAAGCCAGGGTAGAAGACCAATTCTTTACCCAGCTCGCGTAAGCGCTGATTGGTTAATCCCTTTAAACAGCCATTCTTCACAAAGCTGATCAAATGATTTAGGTAAATGGTGTCCTGAGAAACTCGGGTGCCACGTTGCGCATAAATCTCCGGCAGCGCATTCACCTCTTTCCAAAATTGCTCTTCATCAATGCCGAAAGTTTCAAAAATGGGAGCCTGCATATAGCCCGGAATCAGTGTCTTATCGAAATCCCAGATGCAGGCGACAATGTTTTGGCGATGAAGGTTCTTTTTCGTCATTGCAGGTAGAACTCAAGTGTTATGAGCTATGTCATTCACTGCAACGCATAATTCAAACGCAGTTTCCATTTTTCCTATGCACAAAATTCCTGATATCGCACCTTTCCGCAAGAAGCTCAACGAGTTGAACGACCAAATGGCGGATCCCGACTTCTATTCCGACCAGCGACGCGCCGCTGACGTCTCGCGCGAGCAAATGCGCCTGAGCACCTTGGTCGAAAAATTCGAAGCATGGCATAACACCGTGCAACAGCTCGAAGAAAATGAAGCCATGGCCGAGGATGAGTCCGTCGACGAAGAACTCCGCGAAATGGCGCGTGAAGAGCTTGAAAGCCTAGCCGCCGAACGCGACAAGCTAGCCAACGACGTGCTCCGCTTTATGATTCCGCCCGATGCCACCGACAGCCGTAACTCGGTGATGGAAATCCGCGGGGGCGCTGGAGGCGACGAAGCCAACATCTTTGCGGGCGATCTCTTCCGCATGTATAGCCGCTACGCCGAAACACGCGGCTGGCGCGTCGAAGTCATGAGCTCCAGCCCCGCAGATGTCGGGGGCTTCAAAGAAATCATCTTCATGATGACTGGTGAGGAAGCTTACAAATATCTCAAATTCGAAAGTGGGGTGCATCGCGTGCAACGCGTGCCCGCCACCGAAACCCAGGGGCGCATCCACACCTCCACCGCAACGGTGGCCGTGCTGCCGGAAGCCCAAGAGGTGGACGTCGAACTCAATATGAATGATCTCGACATCTCCACCATGCGCGCCAGCGGAGCAGGGGGCCAACACGTGAACACCACCGACTCTGCGGTCATGATGGTGCACAAGCCCACCGGTGTCACCGTCTACTGCGCGGATGAACGCTCTCAAATTAAGAACCGTGCCAAGGCCTTAACAGTCATGCGTTCCCGCCTGCTCAAGGCGAAGGAGGAAGAAGAGCATGCCAAATACGCCGCCGAGCGTAAGGGCCAGATCGGAACCGGCGACCGTTCCGAGCGCATTCGCACCTACAATTACCCACAAGGACGCCTCACCGACCACCGCATCGGCCTCAGCCTATCTCTACCCACAGTGGTGGATGGCGATCTCGACGACCTGATCGACGCATTGCAAAACTACGATTACGAAGCGCGCATTCAGAACTTGCTCGAAAAACAAATGGCATAAACCCGCCGCTTGGGAAACGAATTAATATGCTGAGCATTCGAGAAATCAAAGCACGCACGGAAACCTTTTTTAAAGAAAAGGGCGTGCCCAACGCGAAGCTGGATACCGACATTCTGATCGCACACTCGCTCGGAATGAAGCGCCTGGAGCTCTATCTCGATCTCGATCGCCCGCTGACCGAAGCGCAGCTGTCCGCACTGCGCCCACTGGTCAAGCGACGCGCCAATCGCGAACCGCTACAGTATATTGTCGGCAATACCGACTTTTATGGTCTGCAGCTCAAAGTGGATCGACGCGCGCTCATTCCGCGCCACGAAACCGAAGAACTGATCGAGCTGATCGTCGAACGGATCGAGACCGCACCGCAGCGTATCCTGGATTTGGGCACCGGCAGCGGGGCACTTGCCCTCGCGCTGGCCACCCAATATCCGGAAGCCCTGGTCGTCGCCGTCGACCAAAGCACAGCAGCTCTGGAGCTCGCCCGCGAAAATGCCAGCGCGCTGGAGCTCAACGAGCGCGTTCAGTTTCTAGCGGGTAGTTGGTGGACCCCGGTGATGTCCGAAAGTCCTTTTGATCTCATCGTCTCCAACCCTCCGTACCTGACTGAAGCTGAAATGCAGACCGCGGAGCCGGAAGTCATCCAACACGAACCACACAGCGCCCTGGTTGCCGGAGCCGACGGACTCGACGATTTCCGTGTCCTACTCGAAGGGGCCCCAAAGTTTCTTGCTACCGGAGGCTTACTGGCAATGGAAACCGGCATCGCTCAAAGCGAAGCGCTCAGTGAAATGGCCCAATTAGCCGGCCTCCAAGGCCAAAGCATCGAAGACCTCAGCGGCCGCCCTCGCTTCTTCTTCGCACAGTAAAAAAGCCAGCTCACTCCGCGTTTTCGCGCGGTAAATTCACATCCGTCCATTCCAAGAACTGCGCAGCCGCCGCATACGCCGTCTGCACGGGATGCCCCCCGGCGGCGCGTACGGCCTCTTCTTCAAAGGTCTCAAATACCCGCACAATCACTTCAACCGGCCAATCCTGTAAATAGCTCAAGGCCAACTGAGCATCCCGTGTGCGGCGCATGGAGCAAAACACGACCTTCGCTTCACGGCAATGCGCTCGAGCGAGTGTCTGCTCGTCGGAACCATCTCCTTGCACACAGGGGATTCCCTGCGCGATCAATTGCCGAATCACACCGGCATCCTCATCCACGACCACCATTTCGATACCGCGCTCTTTGAGGGCATGCACAGTCCGCGGCCCCGCGCGGCCATAGCCTAATAGCACGACATGCCCACTCATGACTTCGCAAGCTGATTCACCGCTTCGGTAGCGTGGATGCCATTTCACCAATCGCAAGGCAACGCTCTCGCGCGAGAGTAGCGGCGTCAACGTCATGGTGCTCACAGTAATCAGGGCGATCATGGAAAAAAGTTCATCGCTAATCTGCCCGGAAGCGACTCCTGTCAGTGCCAGTAGCAGTGAAAACTCACTGGTCTGCGAGAGCAACAAGCCGGTCTCCACCGCCGCGCGACTGGAGTAGCCGACCACCTCGGCCACGATCGCCACCAGCAGCACCGTCACTGTGATCAAGACCACAATAAAAACGAGGCTATGCTGCAACATAGTGAGATCGGGCATCGTCAAAAATGCGCCGGCACTGATAAAAAACAGCGCCAGGAAAAAGCCCGAAAGCGAGCCCAACATACCACGCACTAAGCCGTTCATTGGAAAAGCGGAGATCGCAAAACCTGCAAAAAACGCCCCGACCAAATAGGGCAGGTGTAAAAGATACGCCATGGTGGAAAATGCGAACAGCACCGCCAACGCGCCCAACATCAACTCCTCATCGTCCAGCTTGAAACGCTTCACCACAAAGGGCACCACCCAACGATGGAAGGCAGCCGCCAAAATTCCCAGGGCAATGGCATTGGCCACGGCATTACAGACCACCAACCAGCCCTCTGGCCCCTTCAACAGCGCCACCATGATTAACACAATAAAGATGTCCTGCAGCAACAGTACGCCCAGCACGAGGCGTCCGTAGGGCTCAAACATCTGTCGCCGTTGCTGCAAGTGACGCACCACTACCAGCGTCGAACTGGCAGACAGGGCACAGCCCAAATAGAGTGCAGTTGTCCCACTATAGCCGAGCAAGAGAGCGGTGACGACCCCACATAGGCCTAGAGTTACAAATTGTGTGATCGCCAATATGGTGATCGCGCGCGTGCGCCCGCGCATGCGACGCGGACTGAGCTCTACCCCAGCGGTAAAGACCAGCACCGCCAGCCCAAGCTGAATCATTTCGCTGATCAACTCCTGCGGCACTTCGATCGCACGATGGCTGGCCAGCGCACTCAGAGCGGCCCCGGAAAGCATCAATAAGGGAATCGCGGGCAAGCGCAGAAACTTCGAAAGTCCGAAGGCGATCGCCGCCGCCAACAGTAAAATAGCCAGTGCTGTCATGTCGAATGCACCTCCTCACCACGCGCTCGGCCATTTACCTGCTCAAATAAAGCAACTTGCTCGCGCACACCATCGACCGCGGGCATAAACATATAATTGGTATCCAATTCCAATAGATCATCCACCACCGAAATATCGAATGCATGGATGGCACAAGGAACGTCAGCCGATCGACAGCGATATGCCAATAAGTGATTGGTGTCTTCGATCTGCAGTGCCGAAACAACCAAGCGCGCGTGCCGCAGGCCGATCTCTTCCACCACGGATTCATACTCCACATTCCCAATCAAAGTTAAGGCCGCCCCCAAGCCCTCAAGCTTGCGTGGATCTGTATCGATCGCCAGCACGGTTTCACCGCGATCCGACAGCTTTTTCACCACTTCGCGCCCCAGTGCATTCATCCCGACCACAATGACATGCCCCACATGCGAGTGTAACTCATCCACATCGGGCGCTTGTTTCGCACCTAAGAAATGCAACAAATGCAAACGCTTAGTCACCGTGTAGAGCGGCTCACTATAGATGATCAGGTAAGAAGAAATCGCGATGGTCAATATCCCCACCAGTCCGCCTAAGGAAACCACCACCCCCTCGATCAAGCCCGCCCCCGCCCCGAGCCCGAGCAGGATAAAAGCAAATTCACTGACCTGACCACTCGCAATGGCCGTCTGGAAAGCGGTGTATTCACTGTAACGGAGACGGCTCAAAATGAGAAAAACAATCAGCGGCTTGGCTACGATCACAAAAGCGCTCAGCCCCAAAGCATAGCCCCAAATCTCCCCCAGCACTGATAGATCCATCTTCACTCCGAGCGTCACTAAAAACACCGCCACAAAAAACGTCATCAAAGGATGCAAGCGACGATGCAAATCCTCATGAATCGGCAGCTGCGCAATCGCGATGCCCGCCAAGAAGGCCCCGATCTCCACGGACAAATGAAACTGATGCGCCAGCAGCACCACCAAAAAGCACCAACACAATGCCCAGATAAAGACCGTGTCCGGCGAACGCGAAGCCCAGGCAAAGGGCTTGGGCAATACATAGCGCGAAGCCAGTAGCGTGGCCAACAACAGCACGATCATGCCTCCAAAAGCCACGCCTAACCCCTTGGCCAATTCTAACAACTCGATCGATTCGCCCGAGCCCAGACCACTCAATATGGTCAGCCCAATAATCACCACGATGTCCTGCGCCAAAAACAGCGAGATCGCGATCCGCCCAAAGAGGCGCCCAGTGGCCCCCTTCTGATCCAACAGCTTGATCACCACCACCGTGCTACTAAAGGTCACGGTCGCCGCCAGAAAGACGGCTTCCATCAGCCCAAAGCCCATCAGCAGCGAGATCAAAAATCCGCCCGAGGCAGTGAATACAACCTGTAAGCCGCCCAAAATAAGAGCCACTCGCCCGAGGTCTTTGATCTTCTGCAAGCTCAGTTCCAGCCCCACCAGAAACAGCAGTAGCGCGATGCCTAACTCCGAAATTAGTTCTAAAGAATGGTCCAGCTGCACAATCCCCAAGCCGGGCCCCAGCACCATGCCCGCTAGAATGTAGGCCACAATCGAGGGCATCTTCACCAGCTTGCCCAAGAAGGCAAACACCGCCGCCGTAATGACTATGAAGCCAAGGTTGAGCAAAAGTGTGAGTTCGGAGGCGTGCATGCGTACTGAATCGTAGGTGATCTACCCACTGTAGCAATTCTGAAGCTAGTTTACCAAAAAAGATTGGATAATACAAAAATCTGAATAGATTATTATGTTTAATCTATTTTTAACGGAGCATGAATATGAGTAATACACTTGATGAGAAACTAGAGCCACTTTACCAAACGGTCATCAACCGCAATCCAGGCGAAGCCGAATTTCACCAAGCGGTCCACGAAGTGCTAGAATCACTCGGACCAGTGCTAGTCAAATACCCGGAATTTGGACGCCACAAAATCATCGAACGTATCTGCGAGCCGGAGCGGCAAATCATTTTTCGTGTTCCCTGGATGGATGACAACAACGAGGTTCAAATCAACCGGGGCTTCCGCGTGCAGTTCAATAGCGCACTCGGCCCCTACAAGGGCGGCATTCGCTTTCATCCCTCAGTTTATCTGGGCGTGGTCAAGTTCCTCGGCTTCGAACAGATCTTTAAAAATGGACTCACAGGCATGCCGATCGGCGGTGCTAAGGGTGGCTCTGACTTCGACCCGAAGGGGAAGTCAGAAAACGAAATCATGCGTTTCTGCCAAAGCTTCATGACCGAACTGCAACGCCATACTGGCGAATACACCGACGTCCCTGCAGGTGATATCGGCGTAGGCACCCGCGAAGTGGGCTATCTCTTTGGCCAATACAAGCGCATCACTAACCGCTACGAATCGGGCGTGCTCACTGGAAAAGGCCTCGACTGGGGCGGCGCTCTGGCACGCACAGAAGCGACTGGCTATGGTACGGTCTACTTCCTAAACGAAATGCTTAAAGCACGCGGTGATGCACTCGAAGGCAAGACTTGTATCGTTTCTGGCTCGGGCAATGTGGCAATCTATGCGATTTCCAAGCTTCAGGAACTGGGCGCCAAGGTGGTCGCCTGCTCCGACTCCAATGGCTTTATTCATGACCCCGACGGCCTCGACCTAGCACTGGTCAAACAAATTAAAGAAGTCGAACGCCGACGTATCAAAGAATACGCCAAGCAAAAGAATGGTGCTCGCTACCTAGCTAAAGGGCGCATCTGGTCGGTCCCTTGTGACATTGCACTCCCATGCGCGACGCAAAATGAACTGAATGGCAAGGACGCCCAGGAGCTCATTAAAAACGGCTGCATCGCTGTCGCTGAAGGTGCCAATATGCCCTCCACTCCCGAAGCAGTGGACGCTTTTCTAAATACTGGTATCGCCTACGGTCCGGGCAAGGCCGCCAATGCGGGCGGGGTCGCCACATCCGCGCTGGAAATGCAACAAAATGCCAGCCGCGACGTATGGAGCTTCGAATTCACCGATAAACGCTTATCCGAAATCATGACTGGCATCCACCAACGCTGTTACGAAACCGCGGAGGAATTCGGCACCCCTGGCAACTACGTCAACGGCGCCAACATCGCCGGCTTCATCAAAGTCGCTAAAGCAATGGTCGCGCTCGGACTGATTTAGCCCTGGCATGCATAGGCAAATTTTCACGAGGCGCTTCACAAAAGCTGATGAAGCTTCTGCGTGTGTAGCGGATCGGCGGAGGCAATAGGACAGACAAAGTGTCGATCCTACCTTACTGCCAGTGCCTTCAACTCACGATAATCCAGCTTACCAGTGCCGAGCAAGGGTAAGGCCTCCAAATACTGCCAGTCCTTTGGGTTGGGCTTCCAAAGATTGGGAATGTCGAGTGCTTTGAGCTGCTCGCGAATGCTGTCCTCGCTCAAGGCGGCTTCGGTGTGGAAGACACAGAGCTTCTCGCCCTTGCGAGCATCCTCGATCGCGACGACTACCAGGGCATCGGAGCTGAGCCCGAAGGCGCCTTGCAGGGCCTCTTCCACTGCGCCGTGCGAGATCATCTCGCCCCCGAGCTTGCTGAAACGTGAGAGTCGCCCGGTGATGGCAAAAAAGCCGTCCACATCCATCAGGCCGATGTCGCCGGTGTCGTACCAGCCGTCCTGCAGCACCGATGCGGTCAGCGCTTCCTTGTTTAAATAGCCTAACATGACGTTGGGGCCTTTGACATAAATCAGGCCTTCTTCGCCGGGCCCGAGTGTGGCCTTGCTCTCGGGATGCACGATCTTCATCGCCATGCCGGGCAATACGCGGCCGAGGCGTCCCTCGCGATTGCCGGTCTCTTCGAGATTATCGACCGTCACATTGGGCAGGCTGAGCGCACACACGGGCGAGAGCTCGGTCGCCCCATAGCCTTCGAGCGGTTGCACGCCGAAGCGCTTTTCAAACATCTGTGCCACGCGTGGCTGTAGTTTTTCGGCTCCGGTGAAGGTGTAGCGCAAATGCTGCAACTGCTCGGGCTTGATCTTGCGCACATAGGCGAGCAAGAAGCTGGGCGTGGTCAACAGAATCGAGGCTCGGTATTTCTCGGCGAGTTGGCCGATCGTTTCGCCTTCGAGTGGATTGCTGTGGCAGGCGGTGGTGATGCCGGAAAGTAAAGGAAACCAAAGCGTCACGGTATAGCCGAAAGAATGGAAGAAGGGCAGGGTGGCCAGCATGACGTCTTCTCGCTTGGGCGTCACGACGGAGCGAAAGGACTCGATGTTGGACAGTAAATTATGATGGCTGAGCATCACGCCCTTGGGCTCGGCGGTGGAGCCACTGGAAAAGAGTATCGTCGCCACCTCGTCGGGCTGCACCGGCGAGATACCGGCGATCAACATACGGGCGGGCCACAATCGGGCCTTTACGAAGGCGAGTAATTTGGCTGGGCCACTCAGGTCGGCGAGTAAGTCTTCCAAATAAAGCAAATTGTCACCCATCGGTAACTCTGGTAGGCGTTCCAGAAATTTACGCGAGGTCAGCACAGTACGGATCTCGCATTGAGCTTGCGCGGAAGCGACACTGGCGGCGGGCGCGGTGTAATTGAGATTCACGCTAATGCGTCGATCAAGGGTTGTAGCGAGATTGGCCAATGTGGCAGCGGTGCCGGTCGGCAGTAAAATGCCAAGACTGCGCTCGGAGGGATCGGTCTGGGCCCGCAAGCGATCTCGCAGTAGTAAACTGGCAATCAGTAGTTCGCCAAATTTCATCTCGCGCCCCGTGGTATCGGCACTGGCGAGCTTGTTCCAGTTGCGACGCACGGAGGCCACCAACTCATGCCCGAGACTCTTGCGGCGCTCTTTGACCAGTTCGAAGGACTCCACCGAGAGCTCACTCACGGCCTGCTGCACCTCGAAAGCGCTGGAGCGGGTCGGCAGGGGCTCCCCATAATGCACACTGACGGGATAGCGAAAATCCTCACTCAGGCGGATTTTGGGCATGCCTTGATAGAAACTGGACACACTGCCCCAGGCGCCACCGATATAGACGGGGATGATGGGGTAGTCCGTTCCTTTGACGATACGTTCGAAGCCCTGCTTAAAGGGACGCATCATGCCGGTGCGGGTCAGCGAACCTTCGGCAAAGATACAAACGAGATAACCATCATCGAGTGCCTGCCGGGCGGTCTTGAGCGATTGCAGCAGTTTCTTGGGATTGTCCTGGCTATGTATTAGAATCACCTGCGCCAGATCGATCACTTTGCGCGTCAATCGCCCGTAGCCCTCGTATTGCTCACGCGACATCAGCATGCGAATGCGTCGCTGTTGACTGCTCATCACCAGCACTGCATCCATCAAACTGACATGATTACAGACCAACAATCCTGGGCCATTTGCTGGCAAATTATGCAGCCCACGCACCTGAAAGCGATAACAGGCATGCGTAATCAGCATCACAATGAACTTAATAAAAAAGTCCGGCAGCACCCATAAACTGAAAATCGCCAAGCCGAGAATCAAACAAGCCAACAACAAAAAGCCATTCTGCGCGCTGCCGCCCAACACGGCCCCGTTCAAATAGATCAAGCCACTCGCCAACAGGATGCCCAACCAGCTCATAAAGGAATTCGTCGCTTGAATCGCCCCGACACGATCCTCGGGGCTGCGGTATTGAATGAAGGCCTGCAGCGGCACGATGAACAGCCCAGCCGCAAAGCCGAGCACTGCCATACTGATGGCCGAGAGCCAAACATTACCCTCTGCCATCAAACCCAAGGTGCCGAGACTTAAACTCATCAGCAGCGCGCCCACCGGCACGATGCCAAACTCGATCCCGCGCCCACTCAACCAGCCCGCCGTGGTCGAGCCCACACCGATCCCGATCGCGGTCAGCAGAAACAAGCGCGTCGCCGCCTCAGGCGTCAGCCCCAAGTGCTGCTCCCCGTAATCCAGCACATTCAGCTGAATAAATGCAGCCGCCAAAGAGAAGACCGCCAAGGCCAAGACCGCCAGTGTCAGAAAGCCGTCCTTACGAATTTCCAAACTTGTGCGAAAGACCGAGCCAAAGCCATTTAGGCTCAACCGACGAATCGGATGCGCCGGCGTGGGCGCAATCTGCCAAGACGCCAACAAGCCCAGCCCGGCGATCACGAGACACACACATGCCGCCAAACTGAAATTGCCCTTGCTGAGCAAGCTCAACTCCGGCGCCAGCACGGTGCCACAAATAATCGCGAGAAAGGTAAACAACTGCAACGAACCATTCGCTTTCGAGAGCTGCTCAGAATCCACCTGCTCCGGCAAGATGCCATATTTACAAGGCCCGAAGAAAGCACTCTGCGCCGACATCAAGAACATCGTGACATACAACATCGCGGGACTTTGAAGCGAAAGCGCACCAATCCCAAAGCCCATCACCACCAGTTCCACCAGCTTCAGAATCACGATCAGCTTACGCTTACTAAATTTATCCGCAAAGTTGCCCGCAATCGGCACGATCAGCAAAAAGGGCAGGGCAAACACCAGTCCCACCGAGGCCAGGATACCCGCCGAGGAAGCCTCCCCCTTCCAAGCAATCAGGGCATAGACCATCAGCAGCTTGAAAATATTATCATTCATCGCCCCACCAAACTGCGTGAGGTTATGCCACCAAAAGGTCTTGGGGAGCGCTTGAGAAGAGTTAGTTTTCATAGGTAGAATGCGCCGACATCTTCCGCAATAAAACCTAATCGTCAACAACTGCGGCCTTATGATTTATCTATGTTCAGACTTGCCCGCTCGAACTGTAGTCGGCCCATTCTTCGCCATCACACATCAAACGCCGACTTAAAATTACTCACTTCATACTGATCAGTTACGAATTCACTGTCGCCGGCATAAATGATCCAGCCCCTGTGATCCGAGTTAGATAATTTCTGAAAATAATGAACACCCTTTGCGAAACTAGCATCAAAAGTTTGAGCTGATTTGATCTCAATCGGGATTACCTGATTTCCATCGGGATAGAGTAAATCAACCTCACGTCCATTATGGTCTCGGAAGAAATATAGACTCGGATCATGCCCCCTGTGGGTCCTGGATTTCAGCGCTTCAAGCACCACTAAATTCTCAAATAATCCTCCCACTAAAGGATCTCGCTCTAATTCTACATTGTTACACGTTGTATTTCATCGAATATAACTGGAGCGGGAAAACGGGCTAAAAAAGCTTTTGGATCCCTTTGCGCAAGTTCCCGCCACTCGGGGTTCTCTAAGTTTACATAAACATGCTCAGGAAATTCCGAGCGCACTAGAGTTGTCTTCCCCGATTGCCGAGGCCCAATCACCGTGACTACGGGATACTCAGAAGCACTCAACAACAGTTCATCTGTTAATGTCCTTCGTATTATTTTAGACATTATTAAACTCTGACTTTAATTTTGTCTAAGGTAAAGCGCAAATAGGAAGAAGAGTTAGATTTCATAGGTAGAAAATGTAGGGGCTTCACTTGTGACGCCCGCCGAGCCTAAGAGCCGGACCACTGCCAAATTTAAGTTAATTCAGTGCGAATCAACGCAGCAAGATGAATGGGCTTGTATATCTTATGGGTGAAAGTAGTAAAAAACCACACAATGAGATTAACAGCGATAATACTATTTCCTTCACTGGCTATCGTTTCTTCATTAAATGCGGGCGTTGCTTTGGCAACTGCAATCGAAGATGCGTATGTTTTGGCCGCGGATCCAAATACGGTTTTTAATGATGAGCAGCTGCTGGTGAAACGTGAGCGAAACAATGGTAGTGTCAGTCGTAAGATATGGATCAAATTTGACCTATCGGAATTCACTCTTGCAGCGGACACTGGTGCGACTTTGAACCTAAAAATATCAGATCCAGTCTATGATCCCTCGAGCCCGAGCAGTCACTCTGTGAATGTATACGCGCTGAACGCAAATTTCACTGCGAGTGAAGGGGAATTGGGAAGGGACTGGTCAGATGAGCTGCTGACTTTCAACAACGCTCCAGGTAATGACAGCAGTTACACTTCAACTGATTCAAGCGATACAAGCTTTCTTGGATCATTTACCACGCAATCTAGCGGCCCCACGTCTAATGTCGGAACGATTTACTCCTTTGAATTTAGCAATTTGAGCACGTATACGAATTCGGGTGATTCTACCATTACCTTGATCCTGACGACCAGTTCACCCGGAGATTCCAACCTGAAATTCGCATCGAGTGAAAACATCCAGATCGCAGAAGCACTGAATAACGACGGTGATCCTAACAATGATATACCAGCGGTCACTGGGCCAGAGTTACAATTTTCAGTGGTGCCAGAACCTGCCCACGCAACCTTGCTGTTAGGCTTAGCAGCAGGCTGGCTTGTCAGTCGTCGAAAACTTGGCGGAGTGGGCCCCCGATTATAAGCAAAGCGGCCGATTTCTGTCAGAAAGATTTCGCATGCTCCAGAAAATTCAGCCTTGAACCCTTGCAGAGTTATTTCAGCGTAGCGCGTTTCCCTGTGACGCACTATTCGCAGGGCCTTTTGCTCCACTTACATGGCTCTCCCTTTCTCCAGAAAAAAAAGCTCCCTCCGCCTGATGAAGGCGGGGATTAGTCGCTTGGTGGATACCATCGAAGCGATGAAGGAGAGCGTTGCGGGCGCTGACGAAGAAGAAGAAGAAATCGAATACGAGTGGGTGGAGTATGAGGTTGACGACAACCATGTGCTGGAAGACGACGAAGTCCTCGCTGAAGATCTGGTAGATTCTGACGAAATTGACGAAGACGGAGCTGACCAAACCTTCGAAGAAGATGAGGACGATGCCTTGCCTGACACCATCGTCAGCGAAGCGGAAAAGGAACAAGCGGTCATGGCGGCCGAAGCGGCTGAACTGGCCACATGGCGCACGGAGCTCGACGCACTACTCAAAGACCGCGAAGAACGCAGCGCATATTTTAAAACCTACCTAAGCGATAGCGAAGCTCGCTTTCAGCGCATGCTCGCAAACACCCGTGCCCAACTGGCTGGCGAAGATCCACGCTCGCGTGAAATCGCCGAAGAAGCGGCTAAAGTGGCTGCCGAGGACGCCTTAGCCGCCGAAGCCGCACCTGAGCCGGAACCGATCGTACAACCGGTTGATCTTTCCGAATACCAGGTGCCGACCATTGAACTCTTGGACAAGCCGAATATTAGCTCGGTCACTTTGGTCACACCGGAAGCGCTGGAAGCTCAGAAAAATGCGCTACAAGATGCGATTGATAGCTTCGCTGTCGATGCTCACGTCTATGACGCCCTAATTGGCCCGCGCATTACTCAATTCCGCGTGCAACCTGGTATGGGCGTGCGGGTTGAGTCGATCGTCGCCCTACAAAAGAATATCGCACTGGCTCTAGCCACCACCAATATCCGCATGCAAGCCCCGATCCCGGGCGAACCTTTTGTTGGTATCGAAATTGGTAATAGCAATTCTGTGCCGATTGCCCTGCGCACCCTGCTACAGTCCAAGGCCTGGCGTGATTGTGACTACGAGATTCCGCTGGTCATGGGCCTCGATATCCAAGGCAAGCCAATCATTACCGACCTAGCCAAAGCTCCCCACTTGTTAATCGCAGGTGCCACAGGTAGTGGTAAATCGGTCTGTATGAGCACGCTGATCCTCAGTATGCTCTATAAATTCAAACCGGATGAGCTGGAACTGGTCTTGATCGACCCTAAGCGGGTGGAATTTGGCCTCTTCCGCCAAGTGCCGCACCTGATCCACTCCGTCGTGGCCGATGCCAAGCCCGCCGTGCAAGTGCTCAAGTGGGTGGTGGCCGAAATGGAACGCCGCTACGAAGTGCTGGCCGAAAAGCAGGTGCGTAATATTGCCGGTTATAATGAAAAAGCCGCAGCCGAAGGCTTTAAGAAGATGCCCTTTACCGTCGTGATTATCGACGAGTTGGCCGACCTGATGATGACTTCCAAGGGTGATGCCGAAGGCGCACTGGCTCGGATCGCTCAGCTCTCACGCGCCGTCGGCATCCATACCATCGTGGCCACCCAGCGCCCAAGTGTGAACGTCATTACGGGTATTATTAAAGCCAATTTCCCCACACGTATCGCTTTCCAAGTCTCCTCCAATGTGGACTCGCGCACCATTCTGGACTGCAAGGGCGCCGAAAGCCTCTTAGGTCGTGGTGACTTCCTCTTCAATCCGCCGGGCATTGCGCGGCTGATTCGTATCCAAAGCCCGATGGTGGAAGATCATGAAATCATTCAAGTGGTGGAGCACATTTCGGGTCAACGCCTGCCGGAATTCCGCGTCGACCTCAGCACGGTCGCCCCGGTTGATCAAGGCGGCACCCAAATGGGCATCGAAAGTATCGAGGGCGAAGACGACGAAGCGCTCCTAAAGAAAGCCATGCTCACCGTGGCCGAAAGCCAAAAGGCCAGCACCAGCTTCCTACAACGTCGCCTGCGTATCGGCTACAACCGCGCCGCGCTCCTAATGGAAGAGCTGGAAGACCGCATGCATGTCGGCCCACAAAATGGCTCCACGCCGCGTGAGGTCTTTATCACCCCTGAGGAGGTCGAATGGTGCAAGAAATAGAAACCTGCGAGGATTTGGTGGCGCAAATTGATGAGCTTGGCGTCGAGGCGACCGTGCGGGCGCATCGCAAGCCGCCCTTGCTCACGCGTATCTTGCGCGACCTCTACGATCTCTATCACGATCAAGACCGCTACCTCAGCTTTCTCGCGCACTATCCACTGATTCCCTCCGATCTGGCTGAGCAGATCGCCAGCAGCTTGGATCCAGAGAAGGTCGACATCGCGATTGGCTTGGCCGGCAATCCGCGGTGTCCGCAGCAATCACTGCAACGCCTGACCCAACACCCACAAGTCGCCGTCCGCCACGCCCTCGCCGCGAACCCCAACCTCACGCCTAAGGAATTTCAAACGCTGGTCACCGACGAAAACGAGTTCGTCCGCGCCACACTCGCGCAAAACTCGGCTCTGCCCAATCCTTTGCAATTCTTACTGGCGGACGACGCTTCCAGCGCTGTACGCATCGCTCTGAGTGAACGTAAAAACCTCGATACCGATGTGGCCGTGCACCTTGCCAATAGCGACGACAGCCTAGTCAGCGCTGCCACCATCCTCAACTTCTCATCCGACGAAGAACTACTCCAGCTCTGGGCCGATCAAAATAAACAACACCAACAATTGCTCCTGCTACGACGTAATAAAGCGCTACCAGCACCCGTTAGCGCAGCCTTACGCACCTCGCCCCACGCATTCGTATCTCGCACCGCGCTCAAAGGCAGCGAACTATCCGGCCCCGAAATGCTCTATCTCGCCGAATCAGAAGATACCCGGGATCGCATCTTTCTCGCAGAACAAGCGGACCTACCAGCCAGCATTCAACGCCTGCTTGCACAAGACACTTCGCCGCGCGTGCGCCGTCGCTTAGCTGGCAACCACGCCATCCATGAGGCGATCGCACTCCATATCGCTGCCTCCAACGATCTCAACGCGATACGCACTCTGGCGAAAAACCGCGCGACCAGCGATGCCACCCTCAGCGAGCTCTGCCAACACCCCGACGACGACATTGCCCTGCTGGTTGCTTATCGCGATGACTTGGCCAGCGATCACTACGATCTGCTCATCAACCATCGAGAGTCACTGGCCGTAGCCGAGCACCTCGCCTATCAAGAAATCAACTACGATCGTTTCAGCGAAAAAGTCGCACAACAACTCGCCATACACCCCGCACCCAGTGTGCGGGCCTTCGTGGCTCGTTCGGCTCAACTCAACGAAGCACTCAAAAATACACTCAGCAAGGACCCCAGCCCGCAAGTTCGCCGTCAACTCGCCAGTAACCCCAGCCTAAGTGAACACCTACTGCGCAGCCTTTTCAACGACTCGGACCGCAAAGTAGTTTTTGCCGCCGAAGAAAACTTTGCCCAGCGCATCCGCAAGCAACAACGCGAACAAACACAAACAGACGCCCCACAACCTGAGCTTAAGCCCGAACAAACAACTTCCAAAGCAGAGCGCCCACGTAAAGGAGCCCTCTTTAATAAAATCGCCAATTTCTTTAACGACTAATTTCAACCAATCAAATTATGGCTAAAAAACCACAAAAGCTCATCCCCTTGACGATGACAGAGATCATTCTCCGCGGCGACGCTGAAACGATCCGCCAGGCACTCGAAGCCCGCATCCAGATTGATACACTGCTGGAAGAACGCGAGGCCGCCTACCAACGCATCGCCGAACTCGAAACTCAAGTCTGCGAAATCGTCGGCGAAGACGGCGTCTTCCCATTCCCAGAGCCACCCATGCCCGTCGCCACCTTTACTGCATCCGCTTCGCCCGTAAAGAAAAAGGCGGCTCCCAAGCCAGCGCCTGTCGTGAAAAAGGAAGAGGAAGCTCCAAAGCCTGCAGACGACGCAGCTAAGTCTGACACATCCGACAAATCCGACGACGCAGCCAGCGCCAAGGAAGACGAGTCAAAGACCGACGACGCGTAAGCGTTCGCCTGCATGTCGGCCTCTCCCGAAGAGCTCATCGCCATCAACAGCCTCCTGATACAACGGGAAGCTGAGCTTGCGCGTGTGCACATCACAGAGAGCCGCATCAACGAACTGCTAGGCGAAAACTACCCCTTCGAAGCCCCCAGCGTCACCTTGCCCTCAAGTATCAAGAAAAAGGCCGCCAAGCCCAAGAAGAGCAAAGCCAAGCAAGTCGCATTCAAACCTCGCCGCCTCAATCCAGATGAGGTCGCCTACCAGATCACTTGGACAGAAAAAGGCCAAACCAGCGAACAAAACGCCACCGACCTAAAGCACCTCAACAGCCTGCTACACGAGCCACTCCCCGGCATGAAACTGCTCAAAGTCCAAACCATAGATATTGACGGAGCCCCAGTAGAAACACTCTACGACGCGACTTTCTAGTATTGGTTAAGCTAGGGGCGCGACTTGTCACGCCCGCCGATTTACAGGCACAGATCCTACGCAGTCACGACAAGCCAGAAAAGAACGAGCCGTACAAAGACATCCCCCACACTAAACCTTATCCTGCAGCCCGCTCCCAGCTAGTTTCGCCCGGCCCTGGATACGCTCCAGCACTTCTCCGATCAAATACAACGAGCCCGTCAACACCACTGTGTCGCCCGGCTCTCCAATGGCACAACGCCCCGGAGTAGGGAAAAGGGCCGTAAGGTCCGTTTCCACCGCATCGCGCTCAAGACAGCTCTTTAAAAAAGCAGTAGGCGTCGCCCGTTCTTGTTGAGCTGCCACCAAATACAATTCATCCGCATAACGGCCGACCACTGACATTAAACTGCGGGCACGATCTTCGCCCAATGTCCCAGCGATCATAATCGGTTCGCGCCCCTCAGCCTTGACCAACTTAGCCAAGTTTTCCTCCAGCGCAGCCACGCCTTCAGGGTTATGTGAGGCATCTAGGATCAATTGCCGCCCATCCACCTCGAGCACCTGCCAGCGCCCCGCCCAATCTACATGCGAGAGCGCCTGCGTCGATTGTAGCGGAAACTGTTCCGCCAGGATCTCCGTCGCATAGACCGCCAAGGCCGCATTCCAACGCTGAAAACTGCCCGCAAGATTGGTAAAGGGCAGGGTAGATCCCTCCGGGAAACGATCCGTCAATGCATAAAACGGACAACCACGCTCTTCAGCCACCTGACGAACGACAGCTTCCGCCTCCGCAGGTAATTTGCCCATCAACACCGGCTTGCCGGCCTTAATAATGCCCGCCTTTTCACCCGCAATCGCCGCCAGCGTATCGCCCAACATTTCTGTATGGTCCAAGCTGATCGTTGTGATAATCGACAGTGCAGGATCCACCACATTTGTAGCGTCCAAACGACCACCGAGGCCCGTCTCAATGATCCCAATGTCCACAGCTTCCGTCGCAAAACGCTGAAAAGCCATCGCCGCCACAAATTCAAAAAAAGTCGGATGTAGCTCCGGGTCATCCCGCCCCAGTTCCGCAGCGATCGGCTTTAACTGCTCCGTATAGCGCACAATTTCAGCCTCCGAAAGAATCTGCCGATTCACCTGCGCCCGCTCGCCCAAATGCACCAAGTGCGGCGAACTAAAAAAACCCGTGCGATAACCATTATCCCGATAAAGCGCCTCCAGCATCGCACACACCGAGCCCTTACCATTGGTCCCCGCAACATGAATCACCGGGAATTGCCGCTCCGGGTGGCCCAGCGCCTCCACCAAAAGCCGCATCCGATCAATTCCATACTTAGAACCACGATTCTTCAGCGCATAGAGATAGTCGAGGGTGTTGGTGTATTGAGACATAAAACGTAGGAGCGCGACTTGTCACGCCCGCGTCTAAAAGCTGCTGTTGCTCGGCGGGCGTGACTAATCACGCCCCGACAAACCCTACGCCGACTTCTTAGAGCCGTAGAGCGCCTTAATTAAATTAATCATACGGTCGCGCATTTCACCACGAGGAATGATCAAATCGACCAAACCATGCTCAAGTAAAAACTCAGATGTTTGAAAGCCAGCCGGCAAATCCTGCTGCGTGGTTTCCTTGATCACACGCGGACCCGCAAAGCCGATCAACGCTTCGGGTTCCGCGATAATCACATCCCCCAACGATGCGTAACTAGCCATCACACCCGCCATCGTCGGATTCGTCAAAATTGAGAAATAAGGAAGTCCCGCCTCACTTAACTTCGCAAGCGCAGCACTGGTCTTTGCCAATTGCATTAAACTTAAAATCCCCTCCTGCATACGAGCGCCCCCCGAAGCGGAAACGATAATGACAGGACACTTCTTTTCCACGCCACGCTCAATCGCACGCGTGATTTTCTCACCCGCTGCCGAACCCAAGCTAGCCGCCATAAAGCGGAAATCCATCACCGCGATACTCACCGGCATGCCCCCCATTGTGCCCATGCCAGAAATGACCGTATCCGTCTCCTTGGTCTTATCCTGATTCTGTTTCAACTTTTCAGGATACGAAGAAGTCGCGTTAAATTCCAAAGGATCCAGCGAATGCACCCCCATGTCCATCTCTTCGAAAGTCCCCTCATCCAGCATAGAAGCGATACGATCACGTGCTTTAAGTGGGAAGTGGTAGCCACTGCTTGGCACCACCATCAAATTTTCCTTCAATACACGGTTGTAAATGATCTCGCCCGTCTTCGGGCATTTCGTCCAAAGATCCTTAGGGATGTCCTTTTTCTTAACGGTGACGGTCGAGTACTGAGGTTTTCCAAAGAGTGCCATAAGAGAAGTAGGAGTTAAAAATTAAGAATTAAGAGTTAGTAAATAGACTATCCGTGTCCGAGAGTCGCGACTTTGATTGAATCAACACCTGCCCCGCGAAGGACGGCGGCACAAGCATTAAGCGTCGACCCCGTAGTGAACACGTCATCGATCAGAATATATGTTTGATTCGGAATTACAACCGCATCGGTTACCAAAGCAAAGGCATTTTTTACATTTTGGTGACGGTCACTCCGACTCAGGCGCGTTTGCGTCTGAGTATAGAGCCTTCGGAGCAACATATTTTGCACCTCAAGCGCCTCCGTCGCCTGCCACAAAGCCTCCGCAATCACACGACTCTGATTAAAGCCCCGCTCCCGTTCTTTCGTAGCGTGCAAGGGCACTGGGACCAAGATCGCCCCCTTAAAGTAGTCCCGATAGTAAGGCGCGGACGCGATCATCGTCTGCACATCCTGCAGCACATAAAAACCAGACTTATATTTAAGTTCATGAATCAGTGAGCGCGCCGGCCCCTTCGCCAAAAACAAAGTCTTCCCCTGTTCAAACAGCGGGTTCAACTCCACACAATGCGGACAAGTCCGTGGCCCCGCCAGCATGCCAAAGAAAGGGTAGCCACAAGTCGTGCAAGTCGGCGGCTTAGAGAGAAAGAGCTCCCGGCTACAATCCCGGCAAAGAAACTGATAGTCCGAATCCTCCACCGCATCGCCACAATGCACACAACTACGCGGAAAAAACACATCCAGCATCTGCCGCCCTAAGGGAAACCGTGACATATCCCCAATCTAAGCAAAACCCTCTCATCGTCAAGCTCTCCATGAACGGTGTCCAAGTAATCCGGCTCAAAATGCAGCGTAGATTTGCCTGAGCGACTGCAGGGCTTGGCTGATGAAGCTGCCGACTCTGAGGTGATGTCGCAGCCAACGTATAAATTTCAGTGTCAGCTGAGAGCGTCTGCGTGGATTGCTAAAGAGCAGCGGGGAGTACGGCCTGTTCTGTTGCTTACATTCCTGCCGGGCCCGGGTATCGCGTTTTTCACAGCGGCGGATTTCTTTGTGATTGATGATAGCGTGCTTACCTGTGATGTCGCATTCCAGCATCACCATTAGATTGTGA
>NZ_JARXHW010000120.1:0-1977 GCF_031127805.1 Thalassobacterium maritimum
ACAGACTGCGTAGCACGTCGATCAGTCTGGCTGCGGTCCCGCACGGCAGGTGGTGTGAGAGGTGGCGTCCCGTGCGGCGTCACCTACTCGATTTCTGCTTTTAGTGTTCATTTGGGATCCAATAGTAGTATAGGTCGTCTCCGAGTTTTTCATATCCTACTGACTGATCAGATTCTAAAACCATTCCTTCTTTCCTTGGAATCATAAAGCCTGATTCATGGCTAACAAACTTGTATCTGATTATCACTATAGAACCGTAGGACTGCTGAACTAAAACTGGTTCAAACCTGATGAATGAATCGGGCCATTCGTTTTCTGGTATGTCAGCTTGTTCGGTATACTTGCTCAATAGAACTCTCGCATCCGCAACAATTTGATTCTTCTCTTCTTCGGTTAGTTGAGGGATTCGGTTTCGACTACAGCCGACAAGCGTAAGAACGCCCAGTAGTAGAATGCAGATATTCTTCATTTTATTCGCAGAACGATGAGGCCAGGCACCCAGCCTGACGAGTGTGTAGTTCAAGTGATTCTCGGATTATCGGGCGGGTTACATGGGTTGACCTGTGCCGACTGGTTCTGATTGGTTTCGTCTGATGGTGGATATTGCTCCCAAGAACCCAGGCTTAGTCTATTTCTTCTCTTGGCATTAATGATCATGTCGTAAATGCCAACACCACAGGATACGACGAACGACTTCAGAAGACTTTCTATTATTTCGTTTGAGTTGAAGGCGACATAAATGCTTCCACAGATCAGAAACATAATGGAAGTCGTCACTAGAAAATTCATTCCTTTTCCGCAGAAGACTGGAGGAGGTAGGTCAACTTCGAACTTCCAAAGGACCCTATGGATTGGAGTGATGAAATCACCAACAGCCTCGCCCCTGTCGGACATGTCCGACTCAAAGTAGGTGATTTTATCTTTTAGTTTCATTCCTTCTCAGAACAAGAAGAGACTAATGAGTGAGCGGAAGCGAAACTCATTGAGTCATCTGACTGGTTCACAATTCCCGAGGAATATCTTCATGTTAGCTACGACGATGAAAACTATTCCGAATATAATCGCAACAGTTATATATGCTGTAGTCATATCAGCTTCTCTAAAGGCCGTGATTGTCGCGAATATGCTACGAAGTATATATGCACATCCGAGCGCCATATAGGTATATTTGGTCACTCTATTTTTATTTAAAATTCGATTTGGGGTCACCAAAGATGACCATGGTTTCGAGCGCTTCTTCACGATCAGCTACACTAAAAACAAATCTTTCATCGCTTTGCCTTCTGGCTTCTTCTCCTGAATGGATTGTGTTTCTACTCTTCCTCAGGAGATCAAGCCTTCCAAAGCAATCTGAAGATATTAAGCTGATCGACTTCGCAACTTTAAGAAGATTCGAAAAACTTACAGCATACTCTTGGAGTTGCTTAGTTTCAGTTCGGTAACATCCAATTTTAAACGATGTGTCTGAACCTTCTTTTTTGAACTCTTGGTTCGATAGACTCTCAAACTTTTTTTCTTTTACTTCAAAACAGTCCTGAACACTTTTTTTTGTGGTTCGGCTCCCTCTATCGTAACGGTGTCGCAATTGAGAGTATAAGGCTCCTTCGCATATAGATCCTATAAGTAGAATGTCTGTCTGTATGAACCCAACTGATAAATCAAAATCAATGGACATATCGAGCGACCCTTCAACAAGGTTCGTGTGCTTGATCTTGTTTAGTAGATGTCTGTGGAATTCTAAATAGGATAGTTTTTGTGCGATGATCTTTTTTCGCCTGTAATCATGCAGAAAGCTCCATTTTTCTTCGTAATGGGATAAAGGCTTAAAGTCGTAATGCCCGTTACCTTCGATGAATATTTTTCGCGTAGACATTATTTTTACCTAACGTGGAGCACTATCGCGAGTGTAGCGCGTAGCGCGAAATGAGTTGATAGGTGCGTCTGGATATGCTGCCGCCCTTGGTCAGGTGGATTCCG
>NZ_JARXHW010000121.1:0-1873 GCF_031127805.1 Thalassobacterium maritimum
GCTTCTCTAGTGATTGATTTGTTATTCAGGTCTTTCACAATGGACTTTCACCATATAAGGTTATCAACATGCCGGGCATACCCAGGCGAGAGTGGACAACTCCGTTCGTGCCTCACTACATGCCACCTCTTGACGATCTGCAGAAAAAATGAAACTCCTAGCATCATCTTTCCTCTTATTAGCACTGCTTCTTGCCGGTTGCGACATAAATAAAACGACTGTCACAATCGACGATACCCCCAACCGAATTGTTGAAGTGAATTTCACCCCTCTAAAAGAAGAAGGAAAAGAGGGCCGTGTCCAGATGGAGATCATAATGGAATTAAACACAATTTACCCAGCTTACCCGCAAATTGGTTCGGGGATCAAAGCGGAGAAATTGAAGCTTTCCCTCGTTCGGACCGAAGTAGGTGAAGATTCCTACCGAGGGATCTATACCTTTGTGCCGAACGACGAAGTAAAGGAATTAAACATGGAGGACTTCACCTGGACTCCCTACATCGAATTTGGCCCCGTAAAACTTCCAACTCCCCTAGAGGCAGATCAAGGCGGAGTGAGACAATAGATTTCGCTGGCGCTCATCTATGCTCATCCTCGACGATGGGTAAATAAAATGAAAGCGATATTCATACTTCTACTGCTCATAGCTGCGCCCCCTATTTTTGCAGCGAGCCCGAATGAAAAATGGGAATCTTTGATCTCTGACATCACTTTGAACCCCAACTTTGAAGCTCCGAAAGAGATCAAAAAAATAATGGATAGCTTGAAGATTTCAGGCACACAGATTAATTTGAGGGGCTTTAAGGAAGTTAAAATCGACGAACTGAAAAAAAGAATTCCCGAAGACTATTTGATCTACTCGATCGGCAATGACCTACTGGCCTCTGACTCATTCATCTACGTTATAATTAAAGAGGTCGACTCAGACTCATTTTGGATCGTTAAGAAAGGTGGATATGCGGGAGTCTTCAAAATCTACAGGAAAAGACCCATCCAGTCGAGCTAGTCAATGCGAGATTACGCGCTAGATATTCGACAATCATTTGCACGATTGACCTCGCAGGCTCGCATCGACTACTCTTCACGATCGCTGAAAGAAATGAATCCACCCACCTACATAACTCACTACTTCGAGCGAGAGTATGGGCCATTTCTTAACATTTGTGACCTCGACGACCAGTCCATCGCAGAACTGTTCGAGGCTGAAAAAGAAGCAAAAACTGAATTTAATAGGTTTTCTATTGGTTCAGATTTCATGAAGTGGCGTCGAAATGCTGATGATCTTCTAATTCAAGCATACGAAGAGAAATTCGGATTCTCGCCAGTTGCTAGACCCTATTTTGCAGTTTTAGGAAGTTTTGATAGAACACTTACGATGTTCAGAGAAGGTCTGAAGACTGCACTCGAAGTTAGCGATTTTCAGGAGCATGAACTTACCTTCATGTATCCTGACCACTCTCATCTAACGACAGTGTATGGAGCTGACCCACCGCATTTATTTTACCAACCACCAGAAAACTGGAGAGAAGACCCAATTTGGGGACGACTTTTCACATACGAAGAACTTGTTTCCGAGTATCAAGACCACGATATAGAAAATCGAATTAAACGACATAAGGATAGGGACGGCTGGGCAGGTTGCTATGTCGAAGCTCATATTTGGTGTCGTGACCAACGAACCAAACTGAGCGATCCAGGCGAGAGTGGACAACTCCGTTCGCTGCGCTCACTCCGCGCCACCTCTTGACGATATAGAAGAGAATTTTGACACCGCTTATTGTTATCGTCCGAACATTGACCCGCTATACGAGAGCCTAATTTTAGGTTAATCTCTAGGGCATGGAAAACCAAGTAAGCCCAATCACAGCTCAGA
>NZ_JARXHW010000122.1:0-1846 GCF_031127805.1 Thalassobacterium maritimum
CGATTACGCACTTGTGCTTCTCTAGTGATTGATTTGTTATTCAGGTCTTTCACAATGGACTTTAACCATATTAGTTTATCAACATGCCGGGCATACCCAGTCGCTGCTGGGCAACGTCGCTAACGCGCCGTCGCCAGAGCTCTACGATCTGCAAAGAAATGAAGACCACTCTCATAGCCATTATCAGCTTTATCGTTGGCTGCGCAGCGACTGGCCTCTTCGTGAGAGAAGGAATGGACTTTCTTGACCAGGAGCAGATCGTGAATTTTCAGCATGCCGAGCTACTGAAAGGAACTCTGGTAGCGAACGGCCAAGACGATAAAGTGATAATGCTTATTCGAAATTACATCGAAGGCGGAATCTGCAGGGATGCTTCAATTCAAACCATATATTCAGAAGAGAAACACAGAAAAAGAATTAGCGAGGAAATCCAGCGATTCTATTTTGCTTTGGACGAACAGCCACCGGATCATGTCAGCAAATGGCTCAAAGACGGAACGCTGACTTACGAGAAAGTCGAGGATGCGTTTTCAGTATCGCGCTTTACGCAGGGGCAGAATGAGAGCGAGATATACGGCACCCAAAAATACAGAAACATAAGCAATGTAGGCTGGAAAGAGGTCGCCGCCACCGCCTATTTGTATGACGCCGAAAACAACTTAGTTGAGAAGAAAGAAATAGAATTGAATGGGGTTGTGAATCCTCAGGATGACGCGATATTCGAGTTTGTCTTCCAGAAACCTAAGCCTGGGCAGGAGTCGTTTTTCCTAGGCTATGAGATTGACGTAACAATAAAAGGCACGAGGGCAGATCAAGACGCAGTGGGCAACGGCTAAAGCCGCGCCAGAGCTACGTTCGATATACAGAAGAAAGAACCCAGATTTTCAACCGCTTATCCCCGCTTATTGAACGCTTATCCAGCACGACGTGTCACAACAAAATAGATTCAATTATAAGCGTAACATTAGCGGTTATAAGCGGTTCCCAGCTTCCGTCTTCATTTGATTACGCCGTGACAAGCTGCTGGCCTCTGGGAATAATTGAATTGAAGAAATCCAGATTCTAACCATCTTTAACCAATCAAACTAAACCAAGAAATGAACACTGAGGCGACAGGACAGGTCGAGTGCATGGGGACTGACCGAGGGTATATCCAGGCGAGAGTGGTCAACTCCGTTCGTGCCTCACTACGTGCCACCTCTTGACGTTGGATGAAATGAAAATTAAAACTCTCACTATAATCGTTTTGCTAGCTGTAGCATTCAGTTGCGCCGAGGAAAAACAGGCGAATCAGAACATTCTTCCTTCATTTTCGGGCATTAGAGGATTCGGAAAGTTCATAATCTTATCGGAGGCTGGAAGCGATACAGGGATGAAGCTAACCCCAGGTGTCGGTGGAGAGAAAATATATGTTAATTTTGTCAAGGCTCGTATTCTAAAGCCAAGTGAATTTGATCAAGTTGTGTTTATGATCAGGGAAGTGAAAGCAGAAGATGAGAATTGGCATCCTATTTTTCAGTCCGACGTCGGAACAATCTATGCATTTTCGGACATGGAACAACGATTACAGTCGTCACATGGTGGTCCGACATTCGAAATCGAGGACTTCACCAACTTAGAAGAAATGATCCAACCAGTCGATCCAGCGAATGCGAGTAACGCCGCCAGTGTTAATCTAAATCAGTCGGCTCGCATCCGCTGATCTCTACGATCAGGGAAGAAAATTGAAAAAGGAAATCCTAGCAGACGTATTTTTTTAACCGCTTATTTACGCTAATGACCGCTTATCCAACCCGACGCTAAGAACGAAAAATGAAACCTCATCATAAGCGTAAATTAGTGAAAA
>NZ_JARXHW010000123.1:0-1723 GCF_031127805.1 Thalassobacterium maritimum
GTTCTATGCGCATGTCCATAGTAAAGCCTACTCGCCTCGCAGTCGTGAGACCTACCTTCGTTGGGTGGCATGCCTCGCCGTAGCCTTGGCGTAGGCGGGAGCGTCTCGGGGAGCATTACCAGCCTGAAGGGCCTGGTTTGCGTCGCTTGTCGGAGGGTCAGGTGCTGGACTACTTGATCTACCTGCGAGACGACCAAAAGCTGGCGGCCTCGACGGTTAATCAGGTGCTGGTGCCTGTCATCGAAGCTGAACCAGTGCCTGTGTGTTGTCCTCAGTGCGAACCGCCGATGCAGCGCTTGCGCAAAATCCTCTCCGCACGCGGCCCGCCGCTCAGCTCCGCTTTACTCTATGTCCAATCATGACCGTTGAACTTTTTAAACGAAGCTCTCGAAGTGAGGCTTTATCAGGCCTGACCTGCTTGCGCTTGGCCGATGAGCAAGACTTTACTCGTATTTTTGATGCGCGATCGATCCTCGGCAGCCCCAAGCGCTGCACCACTCCGATCAATGCGGCTTTTTGTCGTCCCGCCAAAGAAGCCGCATGCCTGCCGTTGCAAAGTCGGTCGTTCAATTTGACCCGACAGTGTCGCATCCCGCTCCAGGACTGCGTTGAAAGCATTCCGCATCAGCGATAGCGCGCGGTCATTTTAGTGCGGGCTTGTTCAACAATCAGTTATCAACGCGGCTGCGCGCGATTGATAACTTCAGGATTGGGTCTTTGTTTCTTTCAAATGGCGACGAATAAACTCTGGATCACGCCTTAGGTCGACGATCGCATAGACAGTAACCGTCTTTTTATCAGAGGTGTAAAATATCCGTATGGGAATACACGCGATAAGCTGCGGTAGAACTGTCGATGAACAATTCGGTGCAGACCGCCTGTCAATCGGAGTTCCTCAATATCCGACCTGAGGCAAGACGTAAAATAGTCCCCAAGACCTAGATCTTGCTTCTCGTAAAACAAAAAACCTTCATTCAGATCAGATAAAGCGTCTGATGAAATTCGGATTTTCTTCATTGGCGACCAATGCTTCCTTTTACTTTATCCCAGTCTAGAAGCTGAGCCTCGCCAGATTCTATACGAGCGGATCGCTGATCGAGTAGGTCAATCATCTCAGGAGTTTCGTAGGCGGTGCTGATCTCGCTACGCATGTCCTCCCACAAGTTCCTCATTGTGAGTAACTTCTCTTCTTTGGTCATGCTTTTAACATCTGGGATCATATACCGAGGATGGCATTCGACGCCAATTAGTCAATGATATCGATACTCCATTCTTTTACCCAACGTGGAGCACTATCGCGAATGAAGCGCGGCTTGCCGGGCATAGCTCGAAGAGCGAAGCCTGGAGCGCGAAAGGAGTTGATAGCTGCGGCTTGGGTGTGCCCAGCATGGGCACGGTGTAAATGTGGTTAAAGTCCACTATAGTAAGAACCAATAATAAAATGAAAAGAACTATTACCAGAAGCCAAGTGCGCAACCGTGAGGTTGGGTTCGAAGGAAGGCTATGGGTACCGAGGAGTCTGCGACGACACTCGCAAGCGAAGCGCAGTAGAACAACCCGCGAGCTGATGCTTGTAGTCCCGCCGTAGGGGAATGAGCGGAGCGAATCGGGGGACAAGAACTGCATAGAAGGCCGACGTATTGAGATGAGCTGGCTCCACACAGCAAAGTCGTTTAGTTCGCATACGGAGGTAAATGTAGCAGTTGTGCAGGGGAGCACCGTG
>NZ_JARXHW010000124.1:0-1687 GCF_031127805.1 Thalassobacterium maritimum
TCTGCGCAATCTGTGGTTTAAAACAAACCGATCCAAGGAAAGATAAAGCACTTGCCCAGAGCAGCCTCATTGGGCACGCTCGAATCCATATCCAGTAGGCATGAGAAGGCGTAGCGAGTAAGCTTCAAAAGTGGAGCTGAATCGCATAGAACTACGCCACTATGAATACAGCAAAAAACACCCACACCATCGGCATCGACCTCGGCGACAAGAGCCACGAAACTTGCACTCTAAACGCAGAGGGCGAGATTATCGAACGAACAACACTGCTCAACAACCAGCCCGAGCTGATCCGTTTCAGCAAAGCCAACCGAGGCGCCACCCTCATCATGGAAGCCGGTTGCCATTCACCATGGATTAGCCGTCTATTTAACCAGCGCGGCCACAAGGTAGTCGTCGCCAATCCACGCAAGGTCCGGGCGATCTACCAGACCGACAACAAAAACGACGAACGTGACGCGCTGCTGCTGGCTCGTATCGGACGTTTTGACCGCAACCTACTCTACGGCATCGAACACAAGAGCGAAGCGCACCAACGAGCGCTGAAGATCATTGAAGCACGCGATGCCCTGGTGAGCGCACGTGTCAAACTGGTCAACCATGTGCGCGGCTCTCTCAAAAGCCTTGGCATCTTCCTCCCATCCGGTTGCAGCACGGAGGCCTTCGCCCGTAAGGCCACGGAGCATCTTGAAGCCGCGGATTACGCACTCGTCGCACCGGTCATCGAAAGCATCGGCCATCTGAGTGAACTCATTAAAGCCGAAGACAAGCACATCGACACCATGATCGCCGAGGACTACTCTGTGGCTCAGAAGCTATTGACGATCCCCGGAGTCGGCCCAATCACAGCACTATCCTTTGTCTTAATTATCGGCTCGCCAGACCGCTTTGCGACAGCACGGGATGTCGGCCCGTTTCTTGGACTCGTCCCTGGGCGTGATCAATCCGGCGACGTCGATAAACCCATGCGCATCACCAAAGCCGGCAACCGCATGATGCGACGATTGCTCGTCAACTGTGCTCAATACACGCTCGGACACTTTGGGCCACCCAGCGCACTCAAGGAAGCTGGAGAGCGCAAAGCGAACAGCGGAGCAAAGATAGCGAAGAAGAAAGCCGTCGTCATGACGGCCCGCAAATTAGCCGTGATGATGCTCGCACTCTGGAAAGATCCGAACTCCAAATACGAACCCTTCCCAACCAAGAGCAGCCAGCAACAAGCAATCGCCGCATAAGATGAATTTTGAGACCATTCCCATGTCCCGTCCGGATGACTGCGGAGTAGCGTCAGCTTCAAGCCAAACCATGGCCATTACAATGAAAGCGATATCCAGTTAGCAGCTCCGAGACAGGACGCCCACAAGCACCGAGCCTGGTAAGCTCACAAAAAAGAGTGCGTATGGAAGTCTGACATAGGGAATCCGTCTCGACATCCTCTCAAACATACATCATCAAAGAGTAACAAAATTGAAATTTTCAAATTAAATATTAACCCCTTCTCATGGAAGACGCTGCTGGACAATCCCATTTACGCCCAAAAATATTCGATAACCACCTAACTTTTGAGCTCGAAGGCTGGGATGCCAGAGCCACGTTCAGTAATCGAATGAAAAGAAATCGTCAGCGCTGCTATTTAACAGCAATCATATGCATGGTGGTGCTGTCCTTAACCCAACTTTTTCTAAAT
>NZ_JARXHW010000125.1:0-1687 GCF_031127805.1 Thalassobacterium maritimum
ATCCAGACGACACAGACAACCCATTTAACCCGCCCGTAAAACTCTAAAAATCAACAGGAAGACTGAGCCCACAGGCTGGGTGTCTGGTCTCCACGTTCTGCAACTAAATGAAATCTAAAATCCCATTCATCATCGGCACATTAGGGTTTGCTAGTCTGTTCTTCGTGGCCAGCAAGCTAGCGAATTCTGAACGACCAAGCGTAGCCGAAGGCCTCCGGAAAATTCAGCTACAAGAGCAAAATGAAGAAAGAATAGAAGAGGCATATCAGATCATTTCACTCGCAAACAGTCAGCTTGATCAATTCAGCGGTTTACTGATGTTTTCACTGGCTGTGATTTTTGTCCTTTCCTGCTACATAGTAGTTACCCCGAGGAAACCGAAAGCAGAACCAGCCGCTTCTGGACAACGTCGCTAACGCGCCGTGCCAGAGCATCGTTCTGCGAAAGAAATGAAACACATCATCCTACTTCTATTATCGCTAGCGATACATAGCTTAATGGCAAACGAAGGTGTTGATCCATTTAATAGTCTACAAACAAAAGATCCCTACAAAACTGAGAAAGTTAACACTGAAATTTGGATGTATACGATCTACCCCGAGTATCCAAAACGAGAAGAGCTACCCGAAGACTATATCCCCTTTGAAAAAGAATACGATGAGGAGATGAATGCGATGGAAATGGAGTGGTTTCGCTTTCTACAAGTTAACGGGGTGAGCTTCATTGGAGTTGATGGAAGTCTGATTTCCATTAGTTCACATTGCGAAGATTCAATTAGGCCAGTCACAGTTAGTGCACGCCACAGAAGAACTTCATATTTCTTCATAAAACAAACTCCAGAAAACCAAGAAAAAATCATCGAGATATTTAAACACTACTGGCCTACTCTAAAGGCAGAACCAGTCCGATGAGGCAATAGATTTCGCTGGCGCTCATCTATCCCTCTCGTCTACGATATCCAGAGAAGAAATAAATTTAAATTGAGGGTTTGAATGAAGGCCAATTTGAGGCATCTCAAACGATCCAAAAGAATTGAAAAAAAGAAGAATTGGCGATTGGCGAGTTCGACCCTATCGGTTGGACTGAAAGGGATATCCAGTCAGAGCTGGTCAATCCCATTTACGCCGCCGGGTATTCGACAACCACTTAAACTACTAAATTCACAGGCTGGGATCGCCAGTCTTCTACGTTAGCTGAATAAAAAGAGAAAACTTCTTATGCGATTTATCTTCGGAATATCTGTCTTATTGAATGTCCTATTGGGCGCACTAATGCTTCAGACTGTAGCAACATTCCAAAGGGAAGTAGATGAGACATCAATCATCAGGCAGTTAAGCTTCACCCTCAGCATATATGCGAAAGAAAAGAATGAGTTTCCCACTGACTTAAACCGAGACTTGGAAAGCTATTTCAGCGATCATCCAGAATTGAAAGAATTCATAAACAGAAAGGGATTCTCATACAGCAGACCTACTACACCTCCTGAAGAAACAGACCCAGAGGTGACAATTTTCATCTACAAAACTGAAGGCGGATTATACACTGGCGATCTCAATGGACATCTTCGCCACTACAGATGACACTAGAGCTAAATCGAGTAGGTGACGCCACTCGGGACGCCACCTCTCACACCACCCCCGACTCGCTACGCTCATTCCCCTTCGGCGGGACTGACAGCTGCCATGCG
>NZ_JARXHW010000126.1:0-1669 GCF_031127805.1 Thalassobacterium maritimum
CTTGTGCTTCTCTAGTGATTGATTTGTTATTCAGGTCTTTCACAATGGACTTTCACCATATAAGGTTATCAACATGCCGGGCATACCCAGTCGTGATATGACAATGTATTTCGCTGGCGCTCATACATGCATACACTCTACGTTCTCAGGAAAATGAAAAAGATCATCGCAGCCCTGATTATCTCACTAGTCATTGCAGCTCCCCTATTTGGGCAGCATTGGCTACCTAAGGACGCTGTAGTCGTTTACTCAAACAGTTGGTCGGATGGTTTTCTTCCCGATGGGTCCTCCTATATAAAAGTAAAAACAAATAAAGCAGGCTTCGAAGAGATCGTTAAGATATTAAAACTTACACCACATACAGAAGAAAGAAAATACACGGACGATAAAGAGCCGTGGCTTAGTTGGGGCTGTGCGCGTGACCCTAAGACGCTCGAACCAATAAAAGGAGAGAAGTTGTGGGATCCTACTCCTGATTTATCGACCACCTTTGTTCGGCAAGAAGGTGACACATGGGTATACGCGAAATTTGAAGGCGGATACGTCTATTACACTTGGATAAACCACTAGAATGAGAACCAGTCGCTACGGGACAACGTCGCTAACGCGCCGTGCCAGAGCTCATCGTTCTAGAAAAGTATGAAACAAAAAACACGCAAACTTGCTAAGCTAGTCTTTGTCGGACTGGCTGGTGTTTTATGTGCGGCCCTATTTTTCGTTTTGCTATCAACGACAGTCGAGAGCGTCCTTCGGGTCGTTGGGTTGCTCGTGACATTAGACTTTGAAGAACAGAATGCAGGAAGAGAACTCGGTGAAGGAATAGCGTTCGTCTTGATCATCGGATTATTCTCGATAATCATAGCTAAGCAGTGCTGGAATGCTTTTCGCCGTGGATTGGGCGATGAATTAGCCGAACATCCTAACGAATGAAGCTAGAACCAGCCGGCACAGGCCAACCCATGTAACCCGCTCGATAATCCGAAAATCACTTAAAACCACTAACCCGTCAGGCTGGGTGCCTGGCCTCATCGTTCGACGAAAGAATAAATGGAACATATTACCAACATTATCAGCTCTCTAGCGTGGCCTGTCACGATACTGATTATCGTTTGGAAGTTTCATGCTGAGCTAACCGCATTAATTAAGCGTATCGGCAAAATAAAGCATGGGAAAACTGAAATCGACTTTAGCGAACTAAAGCAAGCCGTAGAAAAGGTCGAAAGTCAGCATGGAAGAGAAGAATTAAGCAAAGAAGGTAATTCTGACTTCCAGCAAATCAACGCATTACTATCAGTAGACCCGTATTCAGCAGTCATATACAGTTGGATTAAATTTGCTGAAGCAGGAAGGAAGCTCGTAGATACGCCAGACGACCACAGAACTTCAGACTCTACTGTAGTCCAGAAGCTGCTCTACAAGAAAGAAATCGACAAAGAAGAATACGAACTAATTAAACAGATCCAGCACATGAGAAATATGGCTGCTCATAGACGGGATGATGGACTAGATGAACTTACAGCATTTAAGGTTACGAACATATTGATGCAACTGACTGACGAATTCAACAAAAGGTCGAAATCGAGTAGGTGACGCCGCACGGGACGCCACCTCTCACACCACCTGCCGTGCGGGACCGCAGCCAGACTGATCGACGTGCTACGCAGTCTGT
>NZ_JARXHW010000127.1:0-1656 GCF_031127805.1 Thalassobacterium maritimum
CACAGGCCAAGTAAATCAATGAAAGAAACGAATCAGAGCGAGACTCACAGGCTATCCCAGCACCCCTCAGACTCGCCAGTCCCTGCGGGAACCAGTCGAGATAGTCAATGCGAGTTTACCCGTCAGTTTTGCGACAATCATTTGCACGATTGACCTCGCAGGCTCGCATCGACTACTCTTCACGATATACGAAATGAAAACAAAAGTGATCATCCTGTTTCTCTGCCTGATACAGCAGCTGGTATTTTCGGATGAAATTTGCAGCTGCACTGAAGACGGCGGTTTCATACCTGTTGGGCCTCCGATAGAATTAGAAAAGACTGCCGCAGCTTTAAGCATCAATGAGATCAACAGCTCATCGATTGTAATTGAAATGGAAGGAATGGCCGGATATGAGTATCACTTTTCATTCTCGAATGATTTGGCCTCTTGGACGGCAACCGGGGCCACCATTAAAATCAACAATGTAACCGAAATCACCGAGAATACGGCAGATGTTCATTTCTTCGCGACAGAAGAAGAATGCATAATCACAGTTCAGTTCGAAGATACTAGACCCGATAGCGCGTTCTTTAGATGTTTTACCTACGGATCCTACAGGCTCCCATAGGTATATCCAGTCGCGGTGGTCAATTCCGTTACGGCTCCGCCTCCACTCCATGATCACGCTCCACGATCTACAGAAAATAAGATGACAGGCCCACTAACACTAATCGGATTAAGTCTACTCTGCTTTATCACACTTTGGGGCCTTAAATTCGTTCCTGGCGTTTATAGCGAGATGTCGCCACTAGGTTTTCTTATTTTGGGCATCGGAGCGCTGGGAATCCTGTTCGGCCTAGTTGGCATCATTTGGGGAATCGTAAGAAGTGTGCGTCTTGAAAGGAATGAAGAATAGAATCTAATCAGACGAATGAAACCTAATTCACCCACAAACCAACTTGAACCAGTCGGCTAGATAAGAGTAGATCCAGGCGCGGTGATCAACTCCGTTCGTGCCTCACTACGTTATCACGCTTCACGTTCTCAAGGAATCAAATATGACCAAACTTAGAAATATTTCGACGACTATGTATCTAGGCATATTCCTCCTTATGATTGTTTCTGCGTGGGCATTTGAGTTAATCGGAGAATACCTCTGGGTAAGACACCACATCTCCAGCTATCCCCAAGAGTGGATCTCTATGATTCTCGGTTGGATCGCCATTGTGGGAATATTTTCTCTGATCCCGATTAGTGCTTTTCGGCCATATAATAAATTCTCGCTCAAAGGAAACTGTAAGCAGCGAGCGAAGATATTCACCCTCACCACTATTACGGCAATTGGACTAATTGTATGATCTGCGATTGCGATGGCCTCAGCATTTTGAAAACCTAATTGAGAACCAGTCCGATGAGGCAATAGATTTCGCTGGCGCTCATCTATTCCTCTCGTCTACGTTCCCAGAAATTGAAAAAATGAATCTCAGGCTCGATGGATCGAAAGTAAGAAAAACTAGCACGACGAAAAAATCCCCTTACCGACGAGCATCACAGGCCAAGTAAATCAATGAAAGAAACCAATCAGAGCGAGACTCACAGGCTATCCCAGCACCCCTCAGACTCGCCAGTCCCTGCGGGAACCAGGCGAGATAGTCAATGCGAGTTTACCCGTCA
>NZ_JARXHW010000128.1:0-1654 GCF_031127805.1 Thalassobacterium maritimum
TTTGCATCGGGCCCCGAAGGTTCCGTGACACCCGCTGAAATCGAACGTCGGTTGCAACATCACCCCTGCGGTTCGTTAGAAGGGACATTTCCCGACAAGGTCTATCTCAAACAACTCAAAGCGAACCCACCGTTCGGAGCCGATTTTGATGATACGGACGATGTGATTATACCGTTTCCAGGGTGCTAGTGGGCGGTCTTAGGTAGTGTGCACACTTCCCACTGCACGTGCAGCGCGCCTAATACCCGCGAATCGGGGATAGCCAACGTTCGCTGGTTTCCAAGTCGAAGTCTTTGAGCTGGGCGTAGTTTTCCATTTGGTCTTTGTATTTTTAGCTTTTAAAAATACATGTCAAATTCGGTGTTCTGGCTGGGCCGCCTCACGCCGCGCCCAATTGCAGTGGTTTTACTTCCGCTTGAATGCGAGGCAGTAAATCGCGTTCTGCGATACGCAGGTCATAGTTCTTCTGCAGATTGACCCATAGCTCGCAAGAAGTGCTGAAGTAAGTGGCCAGTCGCAGGGCGGTCTCGGTTGAGATTGGGCGCTTGCCGTTGACGATCTGATTCATCGTCGGCTGGGAAATGCCAGAATCCTTCGCCACGCGGTAGGGAGTGACGCCTGCTGGCTTGATGAATTCTTCCAGTAAGATTTCGCCGGGATGTGGTTCGGGGATGGTTTGTGTGCTCATGAAATTATCGATTATTCTTGATTAATAAGTAAAATATGAGTTTAGTTTAATCATATCGGGCTGCCGGTTGGTAAGTTTTGACTAACATCAAAATGACTCCACGCCCAAGGCCCAACATTTATGATGGCACATCTCTTCGAGGTGTGCCATTTTATTTTAAATGTGGTGCCCAAATCAGGATACACTTGAAGGTTTAGATTTAGGAGCAGCTTTTGTAGCATGTCGATGGCGCGAGTTGTTTGATCAATACTCTCCGGATTCCTATCATGCCAAACTTTACAGTTTGTCGGGATTGATTTCAGAAGCTGTTGAAATCGCTGAACTGCAGGAGAATCAGGCTGCTTGGGGGAAGCACTTAGTTTGGGTTAAGGCTGAAATTGATGAAAGAGTAAAAACAGGGATCGAGTCGCAATTTTGTTCAGCTAGACATTTGGGAATGCTGAATAAAATCAGTAGTTCGGATACGTCGTCGAGGATTGTCCGTCTGGGGCGTGTTCTAGAATTAGAAGGATTCTCCGAGACGCTTGAAGCCTCGATGCGTGAGGAGTTTAGGCAGCTGGATTTTGATTCAGTGCCATCGAAAAAGAAAAAGGCAGATCAACTCCTTACTACTCTTGGAACATATGCATTTCGTCGAGGGTGCAATTCCAATGATTGTGCTAATATCTCTGATGCATTAGATGGAGATGCGGGAAATGTTAGATCTTGGGTGCTTGGCTCGCTCGAGGGGGATGAATCAGAGTTCGACTGTGTAGTTGTTGTAGATGCTAAAGATGAAAAGACCATCGGGTCTATTCGAGCAGTTTGTGAGAGAGCTGGCATTTGTCGCTCTGTTAGACTTCCTGGCTTACCTGAAGGGAAGTCTCACGTAGTATTTCGGCGTAAAACGATGGGACTTCGAGCTATAGATGCTGCAGAGAAATTACGTGCTGAAATTCGCTCAAATCTAAATATTCTTTCTTTATA
>NZ_JARXHW010000129.1:0-1618 GCF_031127805.1 Thalassobacterium maritimum
AGTAGGAAAACCATGAGTGCTCCATCGGATACTGCGATGACGTCTAAGACCTTATAGACTAGTGTCTCGAAGAAGTTCAATTTTCTTACCTATCGTCGAGCATGAGCGATGGCGCGTTAGCGACATTGCTCACTGCGACTTGTTCGGTAGTTTCGTTTCGTAGTGAGTGCCTTTCAGCAGGGTCCGTTCTAATCCGAAGTTGGGTATCGAATTACTTGCTCTGAGAAATTCTTCATCGCTCAAACTAGAAGACTGTTCGATGCTGCATTCCTTCAGATTCCACGCCCAGCAGATGTGGTCTAGGAGGTGCCCTAAATCAACTTCAAGTCCACCCTCGCAATCCTCCTTCATTTTCCCTTCTCTTATTTCGTTTAAGAGCGTGCCGACATGGTCATGCAGCTCGGATATCTGAAATTCTAGGTGGTCAAGGTTCATATTCATTCACCGAACGTAAAGGATGATCAAGTAGAGGAGCGCAGCGACTCGGAGTTGATCACTCCGCCTTGATCTGCCTTCCATCGGCGGCGCTTCGAAAAGAAGAAGTAGGTCAAGGCAGACACAAGTGCCATGACGATCACTGCTTGATCGATATCTTTTTTGATTCTACCACCCCAGATCATAAACCAAATGAAGTAGCCCAAAGTCGAGGCCGTCACGCAAAGGATGAATGGTAAGATTCCTTTCTTCTGTTTTTCTATTTTTAATTTCCAGAAGATCAGGCCGTGGATAAATGCGGGCAACGCGAGGATGATATAGAAAAACGGCAGACCCAGAGTAAAGATGGTAAGCATCCCACCAAGTGACCCTGAGTTCTCCCATAAGAGTAGATCGAGAGCTAAAGCCATCGGTGGGACACTCGCTAGATGGACTAGGCTGCTCTTTACTGGGGCTTTCATTTCTTTTGCAGATCGATGAGCTCTGGCATCCCAGCCTTAGAGCTCAAAAGTTTAAGTGGTTATCGGATGTTTTGGGCGTAAATGGGATTGTCCAGCAGCGACTGGATCTACGCTTCATTTGGTCGGTTCGTTGTGGTTGATCGAGTGGTCAATTCTGATTCCTTTTTTCTTTGGTCCAAATATGGCAAATCCGGCAAGTCCGAGAATTGTAAGAATCCACATCGACCACACAAAGAACGCTGAAATTCCATCCATACTATTACCGCCTCCGAAGCTGCCAAAAGCTGCACTTAAGATCAAGCCGTAGATGAAAAATGCACACACCGCTAAACTCAGTATTCCTGACATGACTCTTAGGGCTATCAGCATTCTTCTTTTTGTAGATCAGATTTATTAGTGTATTTTAGCTTCACGATAGAGGTAGGTATAGCTGTTTCAAGCTTATTAATGTTTGTTATGTATCTCTTTATCTAAGAGTGGTTTTTGTCTTTTCTTGCTGGTAAGGGGGCAATCATCTGAGATGGTGGTGGGACAAAATGTCTCCGAACACGCGCGCGTGGGGTTATTGGGCCCTCAGTGTTGCTTTGCTTTTTGCGTATATTTTTTACCCTTGCAATTATGTGAACGGGTGATCATGTATGAACTTATGACCATATTATCATTCCCTAAATGGTCGGACGCGTTAGAGGCGGCAGATTTACCGCTTAAGGAGCGTGACCGGC